>CANLAC010000065.1 GCA_947488645.1 Actinomycetota bacterium
AGCACACTCAGTTCCCAGGACCAGGGCGCACAGAAAAGAATGTTGTTGGATATCCGTTGATGCCTACCTACATGGCTAAAGCTGGCGGATTCTTCTTCATCGTATTTGGTGTGACAGCCTTCTTAGGAGCTGTTGCATCAATCAACCCGATTTGGCTCTTTGGTCCTTATACGCCGGGACAAATTACTGCAGGTTCCCAACCCGATTGGTATATGGGATGGCTTGACGGATTGGTTCGCATGGCTCCCCCGATAGAAACCCACGCATTTGGTCACACCATTTCTTGGAACATCTTGATTCCGGGATTGATTATTCCTGGCATCTTGTTCACTGGAATGGCGTTGTATCCATTTATCGAAAGTTGGATCACTGGCGATAAGCGCGAGCATCACTTACTAGATCGCCCACGTAATGCTCCTAACCGTACGGCTCTTGGAGCGATGTCACTAACCTTCGTGCTGGTTACATTAATCAACGGTGGTAACGACATTCTTGCTACTCACTTTGACCTCTCCATCAACCAGATCATGTGGGGAACTCGTTTTGGAGTGCTCATACTTCCTCCCCTTGCCTTTGTGATCACAAAGCGCCTTTGCTTATCACTACAACGCGCTGATCGTGAACTAGTACTTCACGGCCGTGAAACTGGAACTCTTCTACGCTTGCCTCATGGTGAATTTGTTGAAGTTCATGAACCAATTTCACCAGAGAAGGCATACTTCCTAACTTCACACGAGCAAGCCCCCGCACTTGAACTTCCAGAGGTAGATGGTCGTGGAGTAAAGCGCGCAGGTGTGTTGCGAAACAAGCTTCGCTCACGTATGAGTGTTGCTAATGCTGAAGCGATTCCTAAGGTCTCAGTCAACGATCTGAAAGAGATCGAACACCACTAATTAGCTATAACTAGCCAAACACCCAGGGCTGTAATTCCTATACCTAGGAAGCCTTGGGTGTTTACTTTTTCCCCGAATAAAAAGAACGCCTCTATGGCAGTTACCGGTGGAATTAGATAGAGCAGAGAAGACACCGATGCGGCGCTGCCCGTGTTGAGCAGCCACAGTAAAAGCAAAATAGCACCAACTGATAGGACGGCGATTAGCCAGATAAAGGCAACAATAAATTCTCCGCTCCATTGAATACGAGTGCCACCTGTTGCAATTGCAGCTATAGCTAAAACAACACCACTTGCCAGGTATTGATAGGCGGTTCCAGAGATAAGTGGCACATCGCCACCAATCTTCTTTTGCAACAAAGTCGCTGCAGTACTTCCCATCAAGGCAACAAGAATCCCGATCACACCGCTTGCAGGAATCTCTTGCTCAAAGGAAGGACCCAGCACTAAAACAACTCCGATTAATCCAAGTACTAATCCCACGACTTGCTTTATCTTGAGTTGTTCTCCCAATACCTTTACAGCCAAAAGTGACACCAACACCGGCTGCAAACTTGTTACAACCGCAGCCACACCCGCCGGTAGTCCCTTGGAAATAGAGTAAAAGACTCCCCCCAAATAGCATGCATGAAGAAAGAAGCCAATTACCGAAGAGCGGGTAATAGCTGATGCCCCTATAGCAATCGGTGATTTCATTACTGCGGCTACTGCAAACAATATAAGCGCTGCGATGAGGACTCGAACTGACAAGAACATGAATGGATCTGCATAGGGCAACCCGTACTTTGCACCAATAAAGCCCGTACTCCACAAGAGCACGAAAAGTACTGGAGCAAATCTAGCTAATTTTATGCCTCGCAAATCGACTTCAACCGCACTAAAGATTTTGCCATCCACTTGGGATTATGCGCAATAGCACCTGTCATCTTGAGCCATCGAGCTGCATATCCAGGTATTGCACTTGCATCAAAAGATTCGGTGACTTGCGTGGAGCCATTTCCTAAATCAACAAGTTCATACGTCCAGGTCCACTTCATTAAGTGACACCATGAGATTTTTTTGTTCTCCTCAAAAGCCACTACCGTATTTTTGATGCGGTATGGGATCTTGATTTTCATACCCATTGCAAACTTAGCCCCTAAAAATAGTCGCTCCGGGCCAGAGATGGATTTCTGAATAGTTTCCGAACCATCGAATAACTCATGTGATGCGGGGTTTGCTAGTAAATCAAATATTGTGCTGGCTGGGGCATTGATTATTATTCGAGCTGCCGTTGTGTTGGGGACATCTGTGGGAAGAATTTCCGCCCGAATCTCACTCATTAGTGTGAGGAGGAAGTTGCTGGCTTCTCGTACTCGGTAACCATCCCGATAACAGAGATCATCAACGCGCCGAGACCAATAAGTGAGAGCCACCATCCAATGAGCAATCCCAAACCAAGCGTGCAGGCACTGAGTGCAACCGGCAATGGCCACCATGAGTGTGGGCTATAGAAACCAAGTTCGCCGGCACCATCTGAAATTTCCGCTGTGAGGTTATCTTCAGGAAGATCAACACCAATTCGCTTTTGTGTGAACCAAACGTAAAAACCAATCATTCCTGCCAAACAAGCCGATAAAAGCAATCCGCTGATGCCCAAGGGCTCTCCGCCGATTTGTACATAAACAACAGTCACAATTGCGTAGAAGACTGCTAGTCCGCCGAATAACTTCCAAGAGGCCTTCATCTTTTAATGCTTCCCCTCAATTTTGACATGTGGGTGGTGTAAATCAAATGCTGGGCGTTCACTGGAAATGCGAGGCATAGACAAGAAATTATGGCGCGGTGGTGGACACGATGTTGCCCATTCAAGTGAACTTCCATAGCCCCAAGGATCGTCTACTCCCACCATTGGTGCCTTACGAGTAATCCACACATTGATGAAGAATGGAATCATAGAAAGAGCAAGCAAGAATGAACCAATAGTTGAAACGGTATTCATAAAGGTAAAGCCATCACCTGGAAGGTAATCGGCATAACGTCGAGGGAATCCCTTGATACCCAACCAGTGCTGAATCAAGAAGGTGAGGTGGAATCCAACAAACAAAGTCCAGAAGTGAATCTTGCCAAGACGCTCATTGAGCATGCGACCTGTCATCTTTGGCCACCAGAAATAGAAGCCCGCAAACATTGAGAACACCACTGTTCCAAAGAGCACATAGTGGAAGTGGGCCACCACGAAGTAGCTAGCAGAGACTGCAAAATCAAGCGGTGGTGATGCCAGAATAATTCCTGTGAGGCCACCGAAGAGGAATGTCACAAGGAATCCCATGACCCAGAGCATTGGTGTCTCGAAGGTTACGTGACCTCGCCACATCGTTCCGATCCAGTTGAAGAATTTCACACCGGTTGGAATACCGATCAAAAATGTCATAAAGGAGAAGAACGGAAGCAGAACCTGGCCGCTTGCAAACATGTGGTGGGCCCATACAGATACTGAAAGAGCTGCGATAGCAATTGTCGCTGCGATAAGACCTAAGTAGCCAAAAATTGGCTTGCGAGAAAAGACTGGCAAGATTTCAGTAACGATTCCAAAAAACGGAAGGGCGAGGATATAAACCTCGGGATGGCCAAAGAACCAAAATAGATGTTGCCACAGCATGGCTCCACCATTGGCCGGATCAAATAAATGCGAACCATATAAACGATCTGCTTCTAACCCTAAGAACGCAGCTGCTAATGGTGGGAATGCGAGCAAAACTAAAATTGAGGTTAAGAGCACGTTCCACGAAAAGATAGACATACGGAACATAGTCATGCCAGGTGCGCGCATGGTGAAAATTGTTGTTATGAAGTTAACTCCACCAAGAATTGTTCCAACACCACTGATGGCAAGACCGATCAACCACAGATCTCCACCAATTCCTGGTGAGTAATCGGAGTTAGAAAGTGGTGCATACGCAGTCCAACCAAAGGATGCCGCACCGCCCGGAGACAAGAAGCCCGCAAAAGTCATTAGGCCTCCGAAGAGGAAGAGCCAATAAGAGAACATGTTCAAACGTGGGAAAGCAACATCTGCTGCGCCAATTTGTAGAGGCATGATTACATTTGCAAAACCCACAAATAGAGGGGTTGCAAACATCAACAGCATGATCGTTCCATGCATGGTAAAGATCTGGTTGTACTGCTCATTGCTCAGGAACTGCATTCCTGGACGTGCTAATTCTGCGCGCAGAACAAGTGCCAGAACTCCAGCGATCAAGAACCAAGCAAACGATGTCATCAGATACATATAACCGATCGTCTTGTGATCGGTCGAGGTAATCCACTTTACGAAAGACTTACCTTTTGCAGTAGGCATTGGAGCCTTCAGGGTTGTCGTAGGACGTTCTGCATACGTTGTCATGCTTTGCTCCCCTTAAGTGTTTCTAGATAAGCATCGTATTCGGCAGGTGTTACCACCTTTACTGTGAAGAGCATCTGCGAGTGATTGCGTCCACATAAAATATTGCAACGGCCGGGGAACTCACCTAACTTGTTAGCGGTGAATTCAATCTCATTGGTGACACCTGGAAGATTTTGCATTTGGATCATGAATGCAGGAATCCAGAAACCATGGACTACATCATTTGAAGTTATTGTGTAACGGACACGCTCTCCGAGTGGAACTACCAAAGTTGGAGGTTGTGTTGGAGATCCGGTTACGACAGCCTTTTCTCCAGCCTCTGGATATCCGAACTGCCATGACCATTGAAAGCCCTCAACGGTAATTTCGTGGGCGTAGGTATCTGTCTTTTCTGTAAT
The DNA here is from genome assembly GCA_947488645.1 of Actinomycetota bacterium. Taxonomy (GTDB): domain Bacteria; phylum Actinomycetota; class Actinomycetes; order Nanopelagicales; family Nanopelagicaceae; genus Planktophila. Next base: position 4,676 of record CANLAC010000065.1, read on the forward strand.
TATATTTTGTCGCTCAATTGTGTAGAAGAAGAGCACCGCAACAATGATGAAGGGAATAATTGTGTACGCGATCTCAACTGGAACGTTGTACTGAGTTTGCTTAGGAAACTCTGGACCATCTTTTTTGCCACGATGGAAAACTGCAGGCCACAAAATTAAAATTAATGTAAATACACCGACTACGCCTGCTGCAATCCAGGCTCCTTGCCACAAAGAGAGCGAAGCATCATTAACGCTGGAGACTCCTTCGGGAAATCCCCAATCCATACTCTTAGAACAGCCTGTTAATAGGAGTACTGGCAGGAGTATGAGCATTGCTCGTAAGCGCGAAAACGGGGTGCGAGGCATGGGGCTAAGGATAGTTTGTATTCGCCCTTGGCGTCGCACGAGCACAATCAGCAGGAGTGGTGGCGCTCCTCACATCCAAGAGTGCAATCACTAGGTCAGATGTTGTGCAATTTCATCAGCAGCGGTTTGGCCATATGCACCAGCAAAACGAGTAATGAATTCAGGCTTTGTGAAGCGGTATTCCTGGGTGCCCAAGGTTTCAATGACATATGTTGCGATCAATGCACCTAGCTGGGCACATCGCTCATGGGAAAGCCCCCATGCAAGTCCGGCTATGAATCCAGATCTAAATGAATCGCCCACACCAGTTGGGTCGGTCTTGGAGTTCTCTTTGGGGCAGCCAACTTGAACAAATTCGCCGGCCGCACTTTCAACCTTTGCTCCCTTTGAACCTAAGGTCACCACTCGAAATTTAACACGTTCTAAAATTTCGCGATCCGTCCATCCTGTTTTTTGCATAGCAAGGGCAAGTTCATACTCATTGAGAAACAGGTAGGCCGCGCCTTCAATCAGTAACTTAATTTCTTCACCAGTCATACGCGCCATTTGCTGTGACGGGTCTGCTGCAAAAGCAATGCCCTGCTGGCGACAGACTTCAGAGTGGCGCAGCATGGCTTCTGGATCATCAGGTGAAATCACCATCATGTCCAAACGTCCAACCTTTTCCATAATGGGAGTTAACTCAATGTTTCGAGCCTCAGACATCGCACCTGGAAAAAAGGATGCGATTTGATTGAGCTCTTGATCAGTTGTGACCACAAAGTGTGCGGTATGCAAAGTTGTAGAAACCAATGCATGTGATGTATCAACGCCGTGACGTGTAAGCCAGGCATCGTAATCAGCCCAGTCTTTACCAACGGCAGCAATCAAAATTGGGTTTAATCCAAGTACACCCATTCCAAAAGCGATGTTTGCCGCACATCCCCCACGGCGAACGTCCAAGCTATCAACCAGAAAAGAAAGAGAAACTTTCTCGAGAGAACCGGCGACGAGTGAATCTGTGAATTTTCCTGAAAAGGTCATTAAATGATCAAGACCAACAGAGCCCGCTACACCAATTTTCATGTGGGGATACTAATGCGAAAAGCGCAGAGACTTAGTTAAATGAATCGCCGCATGCACAAGAACCCTGTGCTTGAGGATTATCAATAGTAAATCCCTGCTTTTCGATTGTGTCGACGAAATCGATCGTTGCACCTGAAAGATAAGGATCACTCATCTTGTCGGTGATTACCTTGACTGCGCCAAATTCGCGCACGATGTCACCATCCATGTTGCGGTCATCAAAGTAGAGCTGGTACTTAAGGCCTGAACATCCACCTGGCTGCACAGCAACGCGAAGATTCAGATCATCGCGTCCTTCTTGAGCTAGCAGAGCAGACACCTTTGCGGCGGCTACATCAGTTAGCTGAATTCCAGTTGTTGTCGTTGCTTCAGTTGTCATTGCACTCTCCTTGATTGACTCCTGGTCAAAGCCTACTCCCCCCGTGTCCGGCAAGCGAGTTGAGGAGCGGTTCAACACGGCCTCTATAGTTATG
>CANLAC010000066.1 GCA_947488645.1 Actinomycetota bacterium
AGGTTGGACTACTTGTTGAGCGCTCACACCACGAAGTTGGAACTGCTGGTCAAATGGAAATTAACTACCGCTTCACAGACATCTTGAGCGCAGGCGATGATGTCATGAAGTTCAAGTACGTTATTCGTAACACTGCATGGCAAGGTGGAAAGACCGCAACGTTTATGCCAAAGCCGCTCTTCGGAGATAACGGTTCAGGTATGCACGTTCACCAATCACTATGGAAAGATGGAAAGCCACTGTTCTTCGAAGCAGGCACATACGGCGATCTTTCAGACATGGCACGTTGGTATATCGGTGGTCTACTCAAGCACGCACCATCACTTCTAGCATTTACTAACCCAACAGTTAACTCATATCGTCGCTTAGTTCCAGGGTATGAAGCACCTGTAAACCTTGTGTACTCAGCACGTAACCGCTCAGCTTGTATCCGTATCCCAATTACAGGATCCAATCCAAAGGCAAAGCGCATTGAGTTCCGTTGCCCTGATCCATCATCAAACCCATACCTAGCATTCGCAGCAATGCTTATGGCTGGTCTTGATGGAATCTTGAACAAGATCGAGCCACCTGCTCCAGTTGATAAGGATCTCTATGAACTAGAAGGCGAAGAGGCGGCATCAATTCCTCAAGTTCCTGGTTCACTCGATGAAGTTCTTAACAACCTAGAGCGGGACAACGAGTTCCTAACAAAGGGTGGAGTATTCGCCAAGGATCTGATTGACACATGGATCGCATTCAAGCGTAAGGAAGAAGTTGACTACGTTCGACTACGTCCGCACCCAGCAGAGTTTGAGCTGTATTACGACATCTAAGAAATCCGTTAGAACAAAACCCGCCCCTTAAAAAGGCGGGTTTTGTTTTACCTCTTTGCGATCGTTTTAAACAACACCATCGAAATCAATGCACTAACGACTGAAGCAACAATCACCGCAAGTACGGCAATATCCTGTGTGGCTGCATCATCAAAGGCCAAATTAGCGATGAAGATTGCCACTGTAAATCCAATTCCAGCTGCACTACCAGTTGCCAGTAGTGAAGATTTATTCACTCCATCTGGAAGTTCAGCGACCTTAAGGCGCTTTGCTAGCAAGGCTGCCAATAGAACTCCAAGAGGTTTACCGACAACTAGTCCAAAGAATATTCCCCACGCGATAAGTGATTGCGAGGCTGCTTTAACAGATTCGTTTGTGATCACGACACCCGTGTTTGCAAAGGCAAAAATCGGAACTACAAAAAATGTGCTCATAGGATGGAATTTATGCTCGAGCCATTCGATAACAGAGACCGATCCATCCTCTATATCTTCAAGTTTTTTGCCTTTATATGAAAGGTTAGGAACCATCAATCCAAGAATTACACCAGCCAAGGTTGGATGAACTCCTGTCTTATAGAGGCAAAACCACAGAGTAAATGCCAACAGTGAATACACAAGAACATATGAAACACCAGTCTTTTTCAATACCGCGATGAAGAGAATGCTGAGCAGCGCAGCTGCGAGCCAAGAAATATTGATCCCTGTCGAATACACAAAGGCAATCACCAGGATTGCGCCAATGTCATCAATCACCGCTAGTGCAAGCAAGAATGATCGAAGTGAAGCTGCAACGCTAGGCCCAAGCATCGTTAATAGGCCGACCGCCAATGCGATATCAGTTGCAACAGGTACACCCCAACCAGCCGGGGCCACTCCTCCTGCGATCGCTAAATAGATCAGTGCAGGAATCGCCATTCCACCTAAAGCAGCAACAAATGGCAACATTGCTTTTTTCAAAGATGCAAGATGTCCAGATGTTAGCTCTCTCTTGATTTCAAGACCAACAACAAAGAAAAAAATACTCATAAGCAGATAGTTGATGATTTTTAGAACTGAAAGGTCTATCAAAGACCAACCTGATCCAACTGCAATATGAAAATCTAGAACCGAGAAATACTTGTCTGAGAAAGGTGAGTTAGCTGTAATAAGGCCCAACGCAGCAGCCACAAGAACAAGTAATCCGCTTGTGGATTCACGCCCCAGAAAATCACGAAGGGGTGAGATACGCGATGTCATGGCCTTACTTTAACTGAGTGCATTCTCCTGCGCTCGGATTTTATGGAATGAGAGAAAAATATGACCTACAAATCCAATAATCAGCGCAAATATCACGCCTACATTGGCATAAGCCCACGGACCCTCTTTGCCACCAATGACTCCAAGGAAATATCCCTGCCACGATAGCCATGATGCAAAGGTATTTGTTACAAATCCCCAGCCAACAATTGTTCCTACAAGCATCAGTGCAATAGATCCGGCATTGATTGATCCATACATTCCTTGATCGTCATACAAATCCTTTTCGATGTATGCCTTTTTGCGCATAATGACATCTGCGACAAAGATCGCAGACCACACCGCAACTGGCACACCAAGAGTGATTAAGAAGCCTTGGAATGGATAGAAGAAATTATCTGCAACCCACACAATGTAGATACACCCTGCAAGCATGATCAGTGCATCGATAATCGCAGCCTGATGTCTTTTGATTGGAACGCCTATTGAAACAAGTGCTAAACCTGAAGAGTAGAGATCAAGGATTGCCCCACCCACTAATCCCAATATTGCGATGAGTGCAAATGGAATCAGGAACCAAGTTGGAAGCAGTGAGGTGAGAGCACCTATGGGATCTATGGCAATCGCATCACTTAAGTCCTTACTGCTAGCCGATAACGCAGCTCCATAAATAACTAACACAATGGGAACCGCTGAAGCCCCAAACACAGTCCATCCAACCACCGCTTTACTTGAAACGGTTCTTGGAAGATAACGAGAATAATCTGCTGCGCAATTAACCCAGCCGAGTCCAATTCCCGTCACACCAAAGATCAGTGCGCCGATGAAACCTTGAGTCGACCCATCTTTAATTGCAGTTACGGCGCTCCAATCAACTGTGTCGATTGTTAGAGCGATATAAACAACAGTCATAGCAACAGTGATTACCGTCAATAACTTCTGCAACTTCATGATTACGCCAAAGCCAAGAACTCCACCGAAAACAGTAAGTGATACCGCAATTACGAATCCAAGGATCAAAGCAAGATTCTGATCTACTCCCCCAATTCGAGAAAAGACTGTTCCAGTTGCAAGGGTTGCTAGAGAAACTAAAACTGTTTCCCACCCCACAAAAATGAAGTATGAGAGAAGGCCTGGGAGGATGCTGCCCTTGACTCCAAAGGATGCTCGCGCAAGAACCATGGTTGGCGCATTTGAGCGCTTACCTGCAAGTGAACTAATGCCCACAAGAAGAAATGAAGCAATTGTTCCGATGATGGCAGCAAAGGTTGCTTGCTTAAAGGAGATTCCAAAACCTAAAAAGAAAGAACCATAGGACAGCGCTAGAAGTGAAACATTTGCCCCGGCCCACGGCCAGAACAAAGATCTAGCATTTCCTTGACGTTCTGACTCTTGAATTGTATTTGGGCCATTTATTTCAAGATCAAAAGCTGGCATTACTTTTTCTTATCATTTCTCTCTTTGATGATGTATCCAACTACAAAAACTATAAGGAAAAACACCAGAACTATGCCACCAACATTTAATGATGTCTTCTTTTCAACCTCAGAAGTGGTGGTGGGAACCGCCTCGGCATAATCAGGTGAGGCGTTGAAGGTGTAATCCCCTTCGATCACGTGTCCGTCATCGCCAACAACTCGATACTTAACGGTAAAAGCACCTGGTGCACTTTGTCCCGAAATCTTCGTCATAATCTTTGCGCCCTCAATAATCGGATCATCAAAGTTAACTGCAATGCCTGTTGAATCGATGACCTCAAGTGAGTTAACAGCTTCTCCATCTAGAGTTTGAAGTTGTCCACTAAATTCAATCCACACCTGCGTTGGGATTGGATTTACATTTGCGAACTTCTCAGGAAATGAAGAAACAATCTCCACATGAGCCAATGAGCTTGGCATCGATAGAAGTGCAAGAAGCCCAATAATGAGAGAAACTAATGTTTTGCGCATGTCTCTAGTTTAGTCTAGAAAGAAATCAAGAAGGAAATCCTTGGTACCAGGAGTTACTGAGTACTTTTCCAGGTCTGTGATTCCTTCACTTGCTAACACAAGATCATCGACAAAGAAATTGCCTGTGCACTCCTTGGCATCGCGATTAAAGATGATGTATGCCGCATCTGCCAAGATCTCGGGTGTGCGACCTGCGGCGGCATCAATTCCAGGAATCATTTGAAGGGCGGCTGTATCAATTACTGTGCGTGGCCATAGAGCATTGACTCCAATGCCATCACGCTTGAACTCTTCAGCCATACCTAGAACGCACATACTCATTCCGTACTTTGCCATTGTGTAGGCAACGTGATTTTTAAACCACACAGGCTTCATAGAAAGTGGTGGAGAGAGGTTCAAAATGTGAGGGTTTCTTCCCTCGGCAGCTGACTTTCGCAAGTGAGGCAAAGCAGCCTGTGAGGTTAAGAAGGTTCCTCGCACGTTAACATCAAACATCAAATCAAAGCGCTTTGCCGGAGTTTGATCGGTGCGGGTCAGGTTAATTGCACTCGCATTGTTGATAAGGATGTCGATGCCACCAAAGGCTTCAGCTGCTTGGTTAACAGCAGCTTCTATCTGCAATTCATCACGCAAATCGCATTGAATAGCCAATGCTTTTCCGCCAGCAGCTTCAATTTCAGCAGCAGCTGTGTGAATTGTGCCCGGTAACTTTGGATTGGGATCGGAAGTCTTTGCTGCAATCGCAATAGATGCGCCATCTCGTGCGGCACGAAGTGCGATAGCAAGTCCGATTCCACGAGATCCGCCTGTTATGAAAATACGCTTTCCTGCAAGTGACATTTACTTACCCTTCTTAGACATGAACTTCATGAATGCTTCCATAGCTTCATCTGATTGCAACGCCATTGAGAAAATCTCAAACTCAGCCTTCATGATCGCAGCAATGGCATCATGATTTTTTGCCTTTAAAAGAGCCTTTGTATTAATTATTGCCTGAGGTGGTTGCTCGGCAATGTGCTGGGCAATCTTTAATGCATGTGCCAGTGGATCTGAATCCTTGGCTGCTACCAATCCCATTTCAATAGCTGCATCTGCATCAAAACTCTCACCTGTCATAAAGATGCGGGCTGCTCTTTGATAGCCAACTAACTGTGGGAATAAGAAACTCGATCCTGCTTCAGGAACCAGTCCTAATGATGCAAAGGGCATCGAAAAATTGGCTGTCGGTCCAGCGATGACGACATCGCAGTGAAGCAACATTGTGGTGCCAACCCCAACGGCATTTCCTTTCACAGCGCCAAGCAACGGCTTTGGAAAGTTAAGAATTGCTGCCAAAAACTTTGCGACCTCTGAATCATCTGAGGTTGGTGGATTGTTCATAAAATCCATGATGTCGTTGCCAGCGGTGAAGTGATCACCTTCTGCTGTGAGCACTACTGCTCGGATTCCAAAATCCCCCGCAGCATCATTGAGGCTCTTAGACAGATCTGCATACATAGCTCGCGTTAGGGCATTCATCTTCTCAGGACGATTGAAGCTGAGAGTTAGCACTAGTCCCTCTTGTTTTGCCAAGATTTCGCTCATCCGGGCATCTTATGGGGTGAATCGCGTAAATAAAAAGAGCACAATGGGGACACGCGGAGAGGCGGCTATTTACATGGCAAGAGATATAACGATTTCAACAAGAGAGTTAACTCCATTTGAACAATTAGTTCTGGAGTTGGTCTGTGAGGGAAAATCAAATGGTGCCATAGCTCTTCAGACATCTCACAGTGAAAAAGTAGTGGAGAACACGGTCAGTCGCAGTGCTCAAGTTTTTGGAATCAAATCAGATAGTGAAACAAATCTTCGTGTGTTATTAGCGCTGGCATATCGCGCCCATTACGGTGACAAAGCTTTTGATAATTTGGATACACCCTGCTTTCATCTAGATCTTGGCCCAGATGGAAAAGCACTGTGTAACCGTCACAACGATTAGCCGTGCCAACAACTTTGGCTACGGAGTTGAAAAAGCGCCCCTGGGTTTATCCCGGGGGCGCTTTCCTTTGCAATCTATGTGTTACTAGCGATCTAGCTTTCCTGAAATGAAGTCTTCAGTCTTTTGATGAGCTGCCTCATCCGTGTACTGAGTTGGTGGTGTCTTCATGAAGTAGCTAGATGGTGAGAGCAGTGCTCCACCGATCTTGCGATCAAGCCCGATCTTTGCGCAACGTAGCGCATCGATGATTACACCAGCAGAGTTAGGTGAATCCCATACTTCCAACTTGTACTCAAGGTTAAGAGGAACATCGCCAAATGCACGGCCTTCGAGGCGAACGTAGGCCCACTTGCGATCATCTAGCCATGGAATGTAGTCAGAAGGTCCGATGTGAACATTCTTCTCACCGAGATCATGGTTGAGCTGTGAAGTCACAGAGTTTGTCTTCG
>CANLAC010000067.1 GCA_947488645.1 Actinomycetota bacterium
TCGTCGCACTTGCATTCCAGATAAACCAAATTCAATCAGCCATTAGCCCACTTGCCCTCTGTGTTGCATTCGGCTTTATCGTTGCCAATTTTATACAGTGGCCAGCTTTTGCAGGACCAGCAACAAAACTTTCAAGCAAAACAATTATGCGAATTGGTGTTGCCTTACTTGGCGCACAAGTAAGTGTTGTTTCTCTGAAAGAAATTGGATTAAAGGGCGTGATCACAGTTGTCATTGTGGTGACCTTTACAATTTTTGGAATTCTCGGATTATCTAAGTTATTTAAAATGTCTGGTGATCTTGGACTTTTAATTGGTGTTGGCTTTGGCGTGTGCGGTGCAACGGCAGTTGCGGCAATTCGTCCACAAACTCGCGCAACAGAAGAAGAGACTTCATATGCAATTGGATTGATCTCCCTTTGCGGAACTCTTTCAATCTTCACACTTCCCTTTATTGGACATCTGATTGGTTTAGACACTCGTGAATTTGGTGCTTGGGCAGGTGCAGCAGTCCATGATGTTGGACAAGTTGTTGCAACTGCCTCTGTTTGGGGCGATGATGCTGATAAGTATGCAATTGTCGTAAAACTCGCACGAGTCTGTTTATTGGCACCAATTGTCTTGATCTTGTCGATTCGTCACAGACGTTGGTTAACTTCAGAAGGCAAAACAGAAACCACTTCAACAAAAGTTCCCTTGATTCCATACTTTGTACTTGGCTTTATCGCTGTAGCAACATTGAACAACCTTGTGGACATCAATGATCGAGTTCATGGAGATATTGTGTTAACAAGCAAGCTTTTACTTGGGGCAGGCCTTGTGGCACTTGGTTCAGGAGTTCGCTGGAAGGCGATCCGTGCAATTGGCCCACGCCCCATGGCTATGGGCATGGTGGCCTGGGTGATTGTGGCCGGGGTGGCGCTGGCTGCGGTCAAGATTACGGGACTTTGACAGATACCCCCGGGGGTATGGTAGATTTCTCCTAGTTACTACAACTAAGGAGTTTTGAAGATGTGCTCAAGAGTTACATGCCCCGTATGCAAGAAGGCGACTTGGTCTGGTTGCGGAGAACATATTGAATCTGCACTGGCTGGAGTTCTTGAAGCCGATCGCTGTAAGTGCTAATTGTGGCTACTAAAAAAATTGCTCATGTTTTATCTGATGAGGAACAAATCATTGCAATTTCAAAACGCATAAAGCGAGCTCAGGGTCAGCTTGGAGCTGTCGCACGAATGCTTGAAGAAGGGCGGAGTTGCGATGAGATTGTGACTCAAATGTCAGCGGTGTCAAAAGCTGTCAATACAGCTGCTTTCACACTGATTTCAGCGAGCCTAAAGGAGTGCCTTGTTGAAGGCAAGAACAATTCTGAGGCGGTTACCGCTCAGTTACAAAAACTATTCTTGAGTCTTGCGTAAGTAAATTTCATGAAAAAGGTATTTGCCTTAATCTCTTCCCTATTACTTCTTGTAGGTTGTTCAACGAGCACGGCGGGAGCCACGAATATGGATGTTTTGGAGTTTTCAAAGAAGATTACAGAATCAGGTGTAGTGATTCTAGATGTGCGTACCCCAGGTGAATTTGCTGAGGGCTACATAGAAGGTGCCCGACTGATTGACTTTCAGAACGGTAATTTTGAGACCGAAATCGCGGATCTCGACAAGAACGCAACCTACGCCGTTTACTGTAGAAGCGGCAATCGTTCTGGCCAAGCCGTAAAGATCATGCAGGATGCTGGATTTCTTGATCTTTTCAACCTCGAAGGTGGAGTCATAGATTGGGCAAATCAAGGAAAGCCTCTCGTGAAAAACTAATGCGAATAATTATCATTGGAGGCGTAGCAGGTGGCATGTCTGCCGCTACACGTCTGCGTCGCCTTAACGAAAATGCTGAAATTATTGTCATTGAAAAAAGTGGCCATGTTTCATATGCAAACTGCGGGCTGCCGTACTACGTCGGGGGAGTAATTGAAGAGGAAAAGGATCTGTTGTTACAGACCCCAGCTAGCCTTCACGCGCGCTTTCGCTTAGATGTTAGAGTAAGTACTGAAGTCCTTGCAATTAATCCAAGTAAGAAGATGGTTGCTATCAAGAATTTAGCAACTGGAGAAACCTTTGAACTGGACTACGACAAATTGATCTTGAGTCCTGGGGCTTCACCTGTCGTGCCACCAATTCCAGGCATTGAGAGAGGAATGACACTTCGCACCGTTGAAGATGTTGAAAAGATTGCGGCGAGTGTTGGTAAAAATCCAGGCAGCGCCGTTGTCATTGGTGGAGGTTTTATCGGTGTTGAGATTGCCGAGAACCTTGTGCATCGCAAAATTCCAACCGCTCTTGTTGAAGCAACAGATCAGGTCTTAATGCCTTTAGATCCAGAACTAGCAACCTTGGTTGCACAGGAGATGCGCTCACATGGCGTCGATCTACGACTCGGTGCCAGTGTTGTGAAAATCAATCAGGATTCCGTAGAACTATCAAATGATGAAGTTCTTCCAGCTGAAATAGTCATCTTGGCTATTGGAGTTCGTCCCGAGATTGGCTTAGCAAAAGCTGCAGGTCTTGAAATTGGTTCACGTAATGGCATAAAGGTAGATGAGTTCAATCGGACCAGTAATCACGATATTTATGCAGTAGGAGATGCAGCAGAAAAGACTGATGCGTTGGATGGAAATGCAACGTTAGTTCCTCTTGCAAACTTAGCTAATCGACACGGTCGAGTGGTGGCAGACCACATCAGTGGTTTGAAGGTGCGTCCAGTAAAAACAATTGGTACAGCAATTGTGAAGGTATTTGATTTGATGATTGCAACAACTGGTTGGAATGAAAAGCGCCTTAAGGCTGCGGAGCGTCCACATCAAGTTATCCATATTCATCCAAACTCACATGCTGGCTATTACCCAGATGCAAAGCAAATGACTTTGAAATTGATCTTTGATCCAAAGAGTGGCGAAATTCTTGGGGCTCAAGGAGTAGGAATTGAAGGCGTTGATAAGCGCATCGATGTCATTGCAACTGCAATGCGCGGAGGGATTACTGCGCCAGAACTTGCTGATTTAGAACTTGCATATGCACCACCATTTGGTTCAGCAAAAGATCCAGTAAATATGTTGGGATATGTTGCTGAAAATGTAATGTCAGGTGTATCAAAGATTGCACAGTGGCATGAGATTGATATGTATCGTGAAAAAGGTTTTGAACTGCTAGATGTTCGATCAGAGGCTGAATGTGGACGCGGCATCATTCCAGGTGCAATTAACATTCCTGTCGACGAGATTCGCGATCGTCAAGCTGAACTAAAAAACAAAAACATTCTTGTTAATTGTCAGGTCGGACTTCGCGGGCATACTGGCTCGATGTTATTGAAGGAACTTGGATTCAATGCCGTAAATCTTGATGGTGGTTATCTAACGTGGATTAACTCGCCTGCAGGAATTAACTAGAAAAGAGAAAAAGATTTGCAGCAGAACTACTTGTCGCAAATGTGGGAAGCCTTCCTGGTCAGGCTGTGGCCAGCACATTGAAATTACCCTCAAAGGGGTGGCAAAGAAGGATCGTTGCCAGGGTCATGCCAATGACCCTAAAGAGCCTGGATTTCTGAGCCGGGTATTCGGGAAAAAGTGCTAAAACCGCTCATTTTTGCCCAAAACGGCAAGTAATCGTCACCGAATCGTTACCCAAATGTCCTACTAATTGAGCGCACCCACGCGTAGATTTCCAGAGTCCGAAGGCTTTGACCCCTCAAAACCCGATGACCTTCGAAGGCTCAAATTAATAGAAAAGGACGATGATGTCAGATCTAAATAATGGCATTTCCCGCCGCTCAGTACTTAAGGGTGCTGCAGTTGGTGGTATCGGATTAGCAGCAGGTGGATCACTACTAGCTGGTTGCGGCGATAAAGCAACTGGCCCACTTGCATACGGTGCACGTTCCGTAGACGCTGGTCCAACAGCACAGAACGAAGCTTTGATTGCTGCGTACACAGCAAAGACAAAGAACGAAGTTAAGTACAACGCAACTGAATCAAATGCATTCCAGAACAACCTCTCACAGTACCTACAGGGAACACCTGACGATACTTTTGAGTGGATGGCTGGATACCGTATGCAGTTCTTCGCAGAGCAGGGTCTGCTCGCAGATCTAACCGGCGTATGGGATTCAATTGGCGATCAGTACACAGAGAGCTACAAGATTGCTTCAACTGGTCTTGATGGCAAGCAGTACTTCGTTCCAAAGTCATGGTACCCATGGGGTCTTCACTTCCGTAAGTCAATGTTTGCTGACTTAGGTTTGAATGCAGACAACGTAACAAACTGGGATGAATACCTAAAGATGCTTGATGGTATGAAGAAGAAGGGTCTTGTTGGTTTCGCTGCCGGAGATAAGGGCGGCTGGGAAGCAATGGGAACATTCGACATTCTCAACGCACGTATCAACGGTTACCAGTTCCACGTAGATCTATTGGCTGGCCGCGAAAAGTGGACAGATGCAAAGGTCACAGAAGTATTCACATACTGGTCACAGTTGATCCCTTACATGAATCCAAACGTTCTAGATCTCGAGTGGGATGGAGCTATGCAGCTTCTTCTACAGAAGAAGGCTGGATCAATGCTTATGGGTTCATGGTTCGGTGGAAACTTCAAGGAGCAGTCACAAGCTGACTACGACGATCTATCGATCATTCCTTTCCCAGAAATCAATCCAGAGCACGGCCGCGACACAATCGATGCACCTATCGATGGTTGGTGCGTAGCTGCAAATGGAACTAACAATGATGGCGGAGCAGACTTCTTGAAGTTTGCTGGCGACATGGAAGGTGTTAACGCAACACTGGCTGCAAAGGATGCAAACGGAGCTCTTATTCCGATGACATCTGCAAACAGTGGACAAGACACTGCTTCATACGATGCATTCCAGAAGGAACAGCTAGCAGTTATGGCTGAAGCAAAGTACATCACTCAGTTCCTTGATCGCGATACTCGTCCAGACTTTGCAGGCCCAGTTGTTGGTCCAGCAATCCAGTCATGGTTCAAGAATCCAAAGGATGTTGCAAAGATCCAAGATACTTTGCAATCTCAGTGGGAAGCACTTCCTCCTCTAGCGTAATTACTTTGAATTGATTGGTTTCGAATATCGAAACTAAATTAACAAATTAGTTAAAATAGAGATAGGGTTACAAGTATGAGCTCGACGGCGAAAGACATTAATAAAGTCTCTCGCCGTCGAGCCTTTTCCAAGGCAGATCGCACAACGCTTGGTGCATTCGTAGGTGTTCCACTTTTCTTCCACTTACTTCTCGTGTGGATTCCAGCGCTTCTAACAATTCTTCTTTCTTTCACATACTGGTCTGGTATTTCAATCAGCCGCATCAAGTGGGCTGGACTTGCAAACTATAAAAACATTTTCTTTGACACCCCGGCATTCTGGGAAGCGGTAAAAAACAATATTATTTGGCTGGGTTGGTTTGGATTAATTGCAACCCCAATTGGCATTTTGCTTGCCTACCAAATTGATCGCCAGATTCGCGGTCACAAGTTTTATGAGACCGCCTACTACCTTCCTGTAGTTCTTTCATTGGCTGTGACTGGAATTATCTGGAACTTCTTACTTCGCCCAGATGGTTTTGTTAATGGTCTCTTTGGCCGCGACATCGATAATGCGATTTCATTTTTTGGTAATTACGACATCAATATTTATGTAATTTTGACAATCGCCTCCTGGCGACATATCGGCTACATCATGCTTTTGTATTTAGCTGGCCTAAAGTCTGTCGATCTCTCACTACGTGAGGCATCAGCACTTGATGGCGCTACTGAATGGCAGACCTTCAAGAAGGTGGTTTTCCCTTCAATGAAGCCTGTAAACATTATCGTTATCGTTATTACGATCATTGAGTCACTTCGTGCTTTTGACATTGTTTATATTATTTATGGCTCATCGGCAGGATTCCCAATCTTGGGTACTTTGGTATTCCAAAATATTGCAGGTGAAGGTGCATCTATGAAGGGCGCTGCATATGCGGTAATCCTCTTTGTTCTCTCGATCGGACCAATAATCGCCTACCTACGCACAACCTTTAAGAGTGATGTCCAATGAGTATTGACGTAGAGCTTCAACAAGCTGCTGTTAAGTACAAGAACAAGCAGAAGGTAAAGGATCGCTTTATCTCAGCCTTGATCGGCGTATTTGCGATTGTGTGGATCTTCCCAATTGCTTGGACAATCTGGACCTCACTTCGTCCATATAAGGATGTTCGAGCAAATGGTGTGTTCTCAATCCCAAAGACTTTGAACTTAGATAACTACACACAAGCTATCTCTCGCA
>CANLAC010000068.1 GCA_947488645.1 Actinomycetota bacterium
CACTCATGCCCGGTACAAGAGGTACGTATCGGAGAGTGCTCCTTAAACTTTCTGGAGAAGTTTTTGGTGGAGCTAAAGGCATCGGTGTTGATCCTGATGTTGTGCAAGATATTGCAAAGCAAATCGCTGACGTTGCTCGAAGTGGCGTGCAAGTAGCAATCGTTGTTGGTGGCGGTAATTACTTCCGCGGAGCTGAACTTTCACAGCGCGGAATGGATCGCTCTCGCGCCGACTACATGGGAATGCTTGGAACAGTAATGAACTGTTTAGCACTTCAGGATTTTCTCGAAAAAGAGGGTGTCCAAACCCGCGTTCAGACTGCCATCACTATGGGTCAGGTTGCAGAGCCTTACATTCCACTTCGCGCTATTCGCCATCTTGAAAAGGGTCGCGTAGTTATTTTCGGTGCAGGCGCGGGAATGCCATTTTTCACAACAGATACGGTCTCTGCCCAGCGCGCACTTGAAATTGGAGCAGAAGCACTTCTGTTAGCAAAGAGTGGTGTTGATGGTGTTTACAGCGCAGACCCTAAGAAGGATCCAAAGGCAACTAAGTACGACACCATTACATATGATGAAGTTCTTTCAAAGTCATTGGCTGTGGCTGATGCTGCAGCATTTGCACTGTGTCGCGAGAACAAGTTGCCGATCGTCATATTCGATTTAATGGAAAACGGAAATATTGCACGTGCTGTGCGTGGCGAAGTAATTGGAACTCTTGTCGCATAAGCGGCAGGCTTGTAGTAAGAAGTAGTAAGAGGAGCAAGGACCATGGCAGATGTAGCAAGCGCTCTCAAAGACGCTGAAACAAAGATGAACAAAGCGGTTGAAGTTGCAAAAGATGACTTTGCCACTGTTCGCACAGGTCGCGCACACCCATCAATCTTCAACAAAGTAATGGTTGATTACTACGGCACATACACAGCCTTGTCACAACTTGCCTCAATTCAAGTTCCAGAGGCACGCATGGCACTTATTTCTCCATTTGATAAAGGGGCTATGGCATCAATCGAAAAGGCTATTCGTGAATCAGATTTAGGCGTAAACCCTGGAAATGATGGGGTAGTAATTCGAGTTAACTTCCCACAGTTGACTGAAGAGCGCCGCAAGGAATTCATCAAGGTTGTTAAGAGCAAGGCTGAAGATTCAAAGATTTCAATGCGCAATATCCGTCGCGCGGCAAAAGAAGCGATGGAAAAGATGGAAAAAGATGGCGATATTGGAAAAGATGATTTAGCGCGCGGTGAAAAAGAGCTTGAAAAAGTAACTTCAGATCACGTTGCAAAGATTGATGACATGCTTAAGCACAAGGAGGTTGAACTCCTCGAGGTATAAGGGGTTCACTCATGTCCGATCTACATTCGATAAACGAAGCCATTAATAAGAAGGCAGGGCGAAAGCTACTGCCATCTATCGGCGTTGGTTTGTCATTGATCGCACTTGTTTGGTTTGCACTGTCATATCAACGTGAAATTTTTGCGATCGTTGTTGCAATCGCGGTGGTACTGGGGCTACGAGAAATCGTTCGTGCATTTGGTGCTCGCTCCATACTGATTTCCTTTAATAGTCTGGCAATCGCAGCAATTGGTTTGGCCTATGCAGCATGGAATGGTGGAGTTGGGGGATTGGCTGTTGCAACAGCTATTGCTATCCCACTTCTTCTGATTGGCTCTCTGATCCAAGGTCCAGAGGGATTTGTAGCAAAAGCAACCGCCACAACATTTTCGCTTTTGTATTTACCGTTCTTGGCGGGATTTTTGATTCTGCTAGCCGTACCAAGCACAGGTTTTCAGCGCGTTATGACATTTATGGTTTTAGTGGGATGCAATGACACCTTTGGATACGTCATCGGTGTTCTTTTTGGAAAGCATCCACTAGTTCCAACGATTTCTCCCAAGAAAACATGGGAAGGCCTAATTGGCTCAACGATCTTCACAGTACTCGGTGGATGCCTAGCTTTTAACTACATCATGGATATGCACTGGTGGATCGGCATCATCGTTGGCTTAATGATTGTCTTCACTGCAACATGTGGTGATTTAATTGAAAGTGCTATGAAACGGGATATGAGTTTGAAAGATATGGGAACGTTACTGCCAGGCCATGGTGGGATGCTAGATCGACTTGATTCTGTCGTTTTATCGGCACCTGCCATGTGGTTGGCACTTGAATTAATAAAGAATTTCTTATGAGCGGGCAGATTCCTGAAGTAAAACTTGTTTTTGATGAGCCAGTCCAGCGCAAGAAGGCACCTAAGCATTTAGCGGACTTTTCACCAACAGAGCGCAAAGCCTTTGCAAAAGAGCTTGGCTTCGAACCATTTAGAGCTACGCAAGTGGCAACACATTACTTCAGCCATCTATCTAGTAATCCAGAGGAATGGACTGATATTCCCGCTGCAGAGCGCCAAGTGATTGCTGATGCTCTAACACCACAGATGATTAAGTTGGTAACAACCCGCACAACAGATAAAGGAATGACTAGAAAAGATTTGTGGAAATTACACGATGGAGTTCTAGTCGAGAGCGTTTTGATGCGTTACACCGACCGCGTGACTGTTTGTATTTCCTCGCAAGCAGGCTGCGGAATGAACTGCCCGTTTTGTGCGACAGGTCAGGCAGGCCTGACACGAAACTTATCTGCCGCCGAAATAACAGATCAGATTGTTGCTGCAGCACGTGCTTGTGCCAACGGTGAATTACCTGGTGGGCCTACTCGACTTTCAAACATTGTGTTTATGGGGATGGGCGAACCATTAGCTAACTACAACGCTGTGGTGCGGACCTTGCGCAACATAACCGATGCCAACCCAGATGGTCTAGGTATTTCTGCACGTTCTGTAGTTGTTTCAACCGTCGGACTTGTTAACGGAATTGAAAAACTGATGGATGAAGGCATTAACTGCACCTTGGCAGTCTCACTTCACACACCAGATGATGAACTTCGAGATTCACTAGTTCCGATCAACAATCGCTATAACATTCGAGAAGTACTTGCCGCCGCAGATGCCTATGAAAAGAAGACGGGCCGACGTTATTCCATCGAATACGCACTGATTCGCGACATCAATGATCAATCCTGGAGATCTGATTTATTGGGACGCTTGCTAAAAAACCGTAATGCCCATGTTAATTTGATTCCACTTAATCCAACTCCTGGATCAAAGTGGACCGCATCTCGCCGCGAGGATGAAGCAGAGTTTGTTCGCATCCTTGAAAGCTACGGTGTCCCGGTAACGGTGCGCGATACCCGAGGTCGCGAGATTGATGGTGCATGTGGGCAGTTGGCAGCGGCTGAGAAAGTTTCACCTACTAGTTAGATTGAAGGGGAATTGCTAGGCTCTGCCACATGAAAAAGCTCAGTAACTTCATTAATGGTAAGTCTGTAGAGTCTAAATCAGGTGAAACCACAACCCTTGTAAATCCGGCGACAGGCCAACCTTTTGCAACAGCCCCTAACTCAAATGCAGCAGATATTGATGCAGCGTTTAAGGCAGCAAGTGATGCATTCCCAGATTGGCGCGATTCAACACCTTCTCAGCGCCAACGCGCTCTATTAAAAATTGCTGATGCGATTGAAGAACGTGCTGAAGAGGTCATTGCGATCGAGTGCGAAAACACCGGAAAACCAATTTCGCTGACAACGTCAGAAGAAGTGCCACCAATGGTTGATCAGATTCGCTTCTTTGCAGGTGCTGCTAGAAATCTTGAAGGAAAATCTTCTGGCGAATACATGCCAGGGATGACCTCGATGATTCGCCGCGAACCAGTTGGCGTTATTGGTCAGGTAACACCATGGAACTATCCAATGATGATGGCGGTCTGGAAGTGGGCACCGGCAATTGCTGCAGGTAACACTGTTGTGTTGAAACCAAGTGACACAACTCCTGCGTCAACTGTGTGGATGGCCAATTTAATGACGGAATTTTTACCGGCAGGAGTTTTCAATGTTGTGTGTGGGGAGCGCGAGACAGGTGCAACACTTGTTAATCATGCACGTCCTGACATGGTTGCAATCACTGGATCAGTTGCAGCAGGTATCAAGGTTGCAGAATCTGCTGCCAAGCAATTAAAGCGTGTGCACTTAGAGCTGGGAGGCAAAGCACCAGTTGTTGTTTTTGCAGATGCAGATTTAGCTGCAGCAGCCGAGGCGATTGCAGTTGCCGGATACTTCAATGCTGGTCAAGATTGCACCGCAGCAACACGTGTGATTGTTCAAGACTCTGTTTATGATCAATTTGTTGCACTCATTACCGAGCAGGCGAAACAGGTGGCCATTGGTGCACCTGCCGACGAGGATGTTTTCTTGGGTCCGGTTAACAACGCTAATCAATTGGCTCGGATTACTGATCTTTTGTCCAGGGTTCCGGCACATGCCCAGGTCACA
The DNA here is from genome assembly GCA_947488645.1 of Actinomycetota bacterium. Classification (GTDB taxonomy): domain Bacteria; phylum Actinomycetota; class Actinomycetes; order Nanopelagicales; family Nanopelagicaceae; genus Planktophila. The sequence goes on from CANLAC010000068.1 coordinate 4,386, forward strand.
ACCGGTGGTAGCGCGCTAGATCGCCCAGGCTTTTTCTTCCCAGCAACAGTTGTTGCGGGGTTGAAGCAAGCAGATGAGCTGATTCAGAAAGAGATTTTCGGGCCGGTTATTACCGTTCAAAAGTTCACCGATGAGGCCCAAGCGGTCACCATGGCCAACGGTGTGGAGTATGGATTGGCCTCAAGTGTGTGGACCACCAACCACGGAACCGCAATGCGCATGGCTAAGGCCTTTGACTTTGGCTGCGTCTGGATCAACACCCACATTCCGATTGTTGCCGAGATGCCACATGGTGGTTTCAAGCGCTCTGGCTATGGCAAAGATCTCTCAGCATATGGATTTGAAGATTACACGCGAATTAAGCATGTAATGACTAATCTTGGGGCGTAGTATTTCCCCTTGTTCCATCCCTATCTATCAACCCACAGAAAGCTTGAGGCTCGGTAATCCGACAACTAGCTTGTGTTTAACCCTTAAGGAGTAAATCAGTATGTCAAAAGAAAGTTCACTCTCACCAGAGGCTAGATCAATTCTAGGTGCAATGGTTTCTCGCCGCGGAGTTCTCGCAGGCGCAGGCGGTTTAGGTGCAGCAGGCTTACTTGCTGCATGCGGAGGCGGATCTGATTCAGGAGATAGCGCCAATTCAGTACGTTGGGGTAACTGGCCGTTGTATCTTGATTACGACGAAGAAACAAAGAAGTACCCAACACTTGAAAAATTCCAAGAGCAAACTGGCATTACTGCACAGTACTTTGAAGATTACAACGACAATGATGAATTTTATGGAAAGGTTCAAGCCCAGCTTAAATTGGGTGAGGACATTGGTTATGACCTAGTCACACCTACTGACTGGATGGCTGCACGTTGGATCCGTCTTGGATATACACAAAAGTTTGATGCAGCAAACATTCCTAACAAATCAAACATTCTTGATTCACTAGCATCACCGTCATTTGATCCTAACCGTGAGCAATCTTTGACATGGCAAGGCATCATGGCTGGATTTGGCTGGAACACAGCAAAGAATCCAAAGGGAATTCGTACACTTGACGAGCTCTTTGCACCACAGAACAAGGGAAAGATTGTTGTTCTCTCAGAAATGCGCGACACAATTGGAATCATTCTTCTTGCACAGGGCGTGAATCTGCAGACAGTTACTGAAGATCAGTACATGAATGCAGTTGATTACATGGCTAAGCAAATTAGTGATGGATGGATTCGTGGCGTGAAGGGTAATGAATACGCTGAAGATCTCACTTCTGGTGATGCAACAGCTGTTATTGGCTGGTCTGGCGATATGTTCATTTTGAAGGCTGAAAATGAAGGAAAGTTTGACTTCGCAATTCCAGAGTCAGGCGGAACTATTTCAGGCGACAATATGATGATTCCTTCAACAGCATCTGCTGAAGGTAAGGCCAACGCTGAGAAGTTGATCAACTTCTATTACGACCCAGCAATTGCAGCCGAAGTTGCTGCATATGTTAATTATGTCTGCCCAGTTAAGGGTGCACAGGCTGAAATGGAAAAGATTGCTCCAGAACTTGCGAGCAGCCCATTCATTTTCCCTGATGATGCCATGTCAAAGAGACTCAACGTCTTCCGCTCACTTACCCCAGCAGAAGAGACTTCTTGGACCGAAGCTTTCCAGAAGGCCGCCGGCAACTAGTGGCGGACGTTTCATCTGCAACGCACGGCGACTTACGTCTGACGCGTATTACAAAGACGTATGGAGATTTCACCGCAGTTAATGACTTGTCATTAACTATTCCTGAAGGCTCATTTTTTGCATTACTTGGGCCTTCAGGATGCGGCAAGACGACAACTTTGCGAATGATCGCAGGGTTGGAAGAGCCAACCGTTGGAAGCATTCATTTGGGTG
>CANLAC010000069.1 GCA_947488645.1 Actinomycetota bacterium
TTCAAATAAACCAAATTCAATCAGCCATTAGCCCATTGGCTCTGTGTGTTGCTTTCGGTTTTATAGTTGCCAACTTTATTCAATGGCCAGCCTTTGCAGCCCCAGCAACAAAGCTATCGAGCAAAACAATTATGCGAATTGGTGTTGCTTTACTTGGTGCACAAGTAAGTGTTGTTTCTCTAAAGGAAATTGGGTTAAAGGGCGTAATCACAGTTGTCATTGTGGTGACCTTTACAATTTTTGGAATTCTCGGATTATCTAAGTTATTTAGAATGTCAGGTGATCTTGGACTTTTAATTGGTGTTGGCTTTGGCGTGTGCGGTGCAACGGCAGTTGCTGCGATACGTCCACAAACTCGAGCAACGGAGGAAGAGACTTCATATGCAATTGGTTTGATCTCCCTTTGCGGAACTCTTTCAATCTTTACACTTCCCTTTATTGGACATCTCATTGGTTTAGACACTCGTGAGTTCGGAGCATGGGCAGGGGCCGCAGTTCATGATGTTGGACAAGTTGTTGCAACTGCTTCGGTCTGGGGCGATGATGCTGATAAGTATGCAATTGTTGTAAAACTCGCACGAGTCTGTTTATTAGCTCCTATTGTTCTAATCTTGTCTATCCGTCACAGACGCTGGTTAACTTCCGAAGGCAAGACAGCAACAGCTTCTGCAAAAGTTCCATTAATTCCTTACTTCGTTCTTGGCTTTATCGCTGTTGCTGTACTGAACAACCTTGTGGACATCAATGATCGAATTCATGGAGATATTGTGTTAACAAGCAAGCTTCTACTTGGCGCAGGTTTGGTTGCACTTGGTTCTGGTGTTCGCTGGAAGGCGATACGCGCCATTGGTCCCCGCCCCATGGCGATGGGAATGGTTGCTTGGGTAATTGTTGCTGGGGTCGCCCTGGCTGCGGTTAAAGTGACAGGACTGTAGTCTTTAAGTATGTGTAGCAAAGTGGTGTGTCGAAATTGTGGCAAATTCACCTGGTCTGGCTGCGGTGAGCACATAGAGGATGCCCTTTTTGGGGTCCCTGAAGCCGATCGTTGCACCTGCCCAGGTCAGTAATCCCACGCTCATATCTGCCCAAAACGGCAAGCAATCGTGACCTTTTCGTTACCTGTTCTTCCTATCTATTAGGCCTACCCACGCGTAGATTTCCAGAGTCCAAAGGCTTTGACCCCTCAAAACCCGATGACCTTCGAAGGCTCAAATTAATAGAAAAGGACAATAGATGTCAGATCTAAATAATGGCATTTCCCGCCGCTCAGTACTTAAGGGTGCTGCAGTTGGTGGTATCGGATTAGCAGCAGGTGGATCACTACTAGCTGGTTGCGGCGATAAAGCAACTGGCCCACTTGCATACGGTGCACGTTCCGTAGACGCTGGTCCAACAGCACAGAACGAAGCTTTGATTGCTGCGTACACAGCAAAGACAAAGAACGAAGTTAAGTACAACGCAACTGAATCAAATGCATTCCAGAACAACCTCTCACAGTACCTACAGGGAACACCTGACGATACTTTTGAGTGGATGGCTGGATACCGTATGCAGTTCTTCGCAGAGCAGGGTCTGCTCGCAGATCTAACCGGCGTATGGGATTCAATTGGCGATCAGTACACAGAGAGCTACAAGATTGCTTCAACTGGTCTTGATGGCAAGCAGTACTTCGTTCCAAAGTCATGGTACCCATGGGGTCTTCACTTCCGTAAGTCAATGTTTGCTGACTTAGGTTTGAATGCAGACAACGTAACAAACTGGGATGAATACCTAAAGATGCTTGATGGTATGAAGAAGAAGGGTCTTGTTGGTTTCGCTGCCGGAGATAAGGGCGGCTGGGAAGCAATGGGAACATTCGACATTCTCAACGCACGTATCAACGGTTACCAGTTCCACGTAGATCTATTGGCTGGCCGCGAAAAGTGGACAGATGCAAAGGTCACAGAAGTATTCACATACTGGTCACAGTTGATCCCTTACATGAATCCAAACGTTCTAGATCTCGAGTGGGATGGAGCTATGCAGCTTCTTCTACAGAAGAAGGCTGGATCAATGCTTATGGGTTCATGGTTCGGTGGAAACTTCAAGGAGCAGTCACAAGCTGACTACGACGATCTATCGATCATTCCTTTCCCAGAAATCAATCCAGAGCACGGCCGCGACACAATCGATGCACCTATCGATGGTTGGTGCGTAGCTGCAAATGGAACTAACAATGATGGCGGAGCAGACTTCTTGAAGTTTGCTGGCGACATGGAAGGTGTTAACGCAACACTGGCTGCAAAGGATGCAAACGGAGCTCTTATTCCGATGACATCTGCAAACAGTGGACAAGACACTGCTTCATACGATGCATTCCAGAAGGAACAGCTAGCAGTTATGGCTGAAGCAAAGTACATCACTCAGTTCCTTGATCGCGATACTCGTCCAGACTTTGCAGGCCCAGTTGTTGGTCCAGCAATCCAGTCATGGTTCAAGAATCCAAAGGATGTTGCAAAGATCCAAGATACTTTGCAATCACAGTGGGAAGCACTACCTCCTCTAGCGTAATCAGTTTTAATTCAAGGAATTGAATTAACAATTTAGATTAAATAGAGATAGGGTTACAAGTATGAGCTCGACGGCGAAAGACATCAAAACAGTCTCTCGCCGTCGGGCCTTTTCCAAGGCAGATCGCACAACGCTGAGTGCATTTGTAGGTGTTCCACTCTTCTTCCACTTACTTCTAGTGTGGGTTCCAGCGCTTCTAACAATTCTTCTTTCATTCACATATTGGTCTGGTATTTCTATCAGCCGCATCAAGTGGGCTGGACTTGCAAATTATAAAAATATTTTCTTTGATACCCCAGCATTTTGGGAAGCGGTAAAAAACAATATTATTTGGTTGGGCTGGTTCGGATTAATTGCAACTCCATTAGGTATTTTGCTTGCCTACCAAATTGATCGCCAGATTCGCGGTCACAAGTTTTACGAGACCGCCTACTACCTTCCTGTAGTTCTTTCATTGGCCGTGACTGGAATTATCTGGAACTTCTTGCTTCGCCCAGATGGTTTTGTTAACGGACTATTTGGTCGCGATATTGATAATGCGATTTCATTTTTTGGTAATTACGACATCAATATTTATGTCATTTTAACTATCGCCTCCTGGCGACATATCGGCTACATCATGCTTTTGTATTTAGCTGGCCTAAAGTCTGTAGATCTCTCACTGCGTGAGGCATCAGCACTTGATGGCGCTACTGAATGGCAGACCTTCAAGAAGGTTGTTTTCCCTTCAATGAAGCCGGTAAACATCATTGTTATCGTTATTACGATCATCGAGTCACTTCGTGCTTTTGACATTGTTTATATTATTTACGGTTCATCAGCTGGATTCCCAATCCTTGGAACTTTGGTGTTCCAAAACATCGCAGGTGAAGGCGCATCTATGAAGGGCGCTGCTTACGCTGTAATTCTCTTCGTTCTGTCGATCGGACCAATCATCGCCTACCTACGCACAACCTTTAAGAGTGATGTCCAATGAGTATTGACGTAGAGCTTCAGCAAGCTGCTGTTAAGTACAAGAACAAGCAGAAGGTAAAGGATCGCTTTATCTCTGCCTTGATCGGTGTATTTGCGATTATTTGGATCTTCCCAATTGCTTGGACTATTTGGACTTCACTTCGTCCATATAAAGATGTTCGTGCAAATGGTGTGTTCTCAATCCCAAAGACTTTGAACTTAGACAACTACACGCAAGCGATCTCTCGCATGGATCTGCCTTTATATTTCTGGAATACGGCGGCAATCACGATTCCTGCCGTGTTTCTCACACTTTTCTTTGGCTCACTCATTGCATTCGTAGTAAGCCGTTACTCCTTTAAGTGGAATGTTTCATTACTACTACTTTTCACAGCAGGAAATTTACTTCCAGCGCAGTTGGTGTTTATTCCAGTTTTCAAGATGTACATCACCCTTGGTAAAGCAATAGGTATCCCAAGAGTTTTGTATGACTCTCACTGGGGTGTTGTATTGATTCACGTTGCATTCCAGATGGGCTTTGCAACATTTGTTTTGTCGAGTTATATGAAGACTGTTCCAAAAGAAATCTCAGAGTCAGCAATGGTTGATGGTGCCAGCGTTTTTGTTCACTACACAAAGGTGATGTTGCCTCTACTTCGCCCAGCACTTGCCTCACTTGGTGTTTTGATGACGACGTGGATTTATAATGACTTCTTCTGGGCGTTAGTACTGATGTCCACCGACTCCAAACGACCGATTACATCTGCATTAGGCCGCTTGCAAGGTGAATTCGTAACGGATTACAACCTCTTGGCCGCAGGTGCAACTATCGCAGCGCTACCTACTTTGGTCGTGTTCTTTGTATTACGCAAGCAGTTTGTTTCAGGCTTAACACTCGGCTCTACGAAGGGATAACTATGAAGGCAATTCAGATCACTGAATTCGGTGGTCCAGAAGTAATGCAGCTAGTTGACTTAGAAACTCCAACTGCGGGTGCTGGGCAAGAGCTACTAACAGTTTCTGCAATTGGCATTAACTACGCCGATACCCACCAAACAGAAAATTCATATCTATCTCCTCAGAAACTGCCACTAATTCCAGGCATTGAAGTCGTTGGAACAACCGCGTCTGGTGTTCGCGTTCTTGCACCTGTTGATGGTGGGGGATATGCCCAACAAGCAGTTACGCATTCAGCAACAATGATTCCAATTCCAGATGGTGTTACAGATGAACAAGCGCTGTGCATGTTGGTTCAAGGCTCAACTGCCTGGCACATACTAAAAACTGTTGGCCACGTGCAACCAGGTGAAACCGTAGTTGTTCACGCAGCAGCCGGTGGTGTTGGAACTATTGCAATTCAGTTAGCAAAGATGTGGGGTGCAAAGGTAATTGCTGTTGCATCATCTGAAGGTAAGCGCGCTCTTGCAACATCACTGGGTGCTGACGTCGTAGTAGAAGCAACGCAAGAAAACTTGGGCGATGCGATCAAAGCTGCAAACGGTGGTAAGCGTGTAAATCTCATTCTTGAAATGGTTGGCGGAAAGACATTTGATGACAGCCTGGAGATTCTTGCGCCATTTGGTCGCTTAGTTACATTTGGAATGGCATCACGTGTTGCACCATCAATGATCCAACCTGCAACACTTATGGGTGGAAGCAAGACAATTACAGGATTTTGGTTGTCCCATTGCTTTGGTAAGAAAGAGTTGATGAATGATGTGATTGAACAACTATTTGCCTTGGTTGTTGAAGGAAAGTTGAAGCCTGTAATTGGTGCGACCTACCCAATGAGCCAAGCAGTTATTGCTCATAAAGCGATGCGGAGTCGTGAAACAACTGGCAAAATTACGCTAGATCCAAAGGGCTAGTTCGAAGTTTTTTGCCATTCCTCTGTATAGAGGTAGGCTTAGGTCTTGCCTTAGCACTGAGAAATCATTGCCCCCCTAGCTCAGTTGGTAGAGCGTTTCCATGGTAAGGAAAAGGTCACCGGTCCGATTCCGGTGGGGGGCTCGAAAGAGTTCTTCACTAGAAGAAGATCTTTGTACAAGCACAACCCTTGGCGGGGTAGCTCAGCTTGGTAGAGCAAGCGGCTCATAATCGCTGTGTCGTGGGTTCAAATCCCGCCTCCGCTACTAGTTCAACAAGCGTGAATTTCGCGCTACGAGATGGCTCAGGTAACCTAAGCCCCTCGCAATCGATAGAAGGAGTAAGACCATGGCAAGTAAGAGCGCGGACGTCCGTCCAAAGATCACCATGGCATGCGTTGATTGCAAAGAGCGTAACTACATTACAAAGAAGAACCGCCGCAACGATCCAGACCGCATGGAACTCAAGAAGTTCTGTCCACGTTGCAAGTTGTCAACTCTTCACCGCGAAACTCGCTAATGCTCAATCCCGATTCGGTCGGGCGCACCTTTGAAGGTGCAGGGTCTGTAACTGTTTCACAATCTGAAATCGATGCCTTCTGTGCTGTCATCTCAGAGAGAAATACTTCTGTCGCACCTCCAACCTTTTCAATTCGCATCTCCTTGTCCCAATATGAATCAATCCTGACTCAACCTGAAATTGGCGTTGATTGGACTCGATTAGTGCACGGGGATCAAAAGTTTGAAATCTTTCGTCCAATAGTTGCTGGCGATGTTTTTAAGTGTTCGGCAACAATTGAAACACTTCGTGTGGCCGCAGGAAATGAAATTGTCTCCGTGCGCTCTGATCT
>CANLAC010000070.1 GCA_947488645.1 Actinomycetota bacterium
GGTACCGCCATGTCAGTACTTACGACTCTCTTACCCGGATTGTTGTGGAGATTAGACCAATACAGATCATGCCTTGCCTGCCAAAGTTTTCTACGGGCGCTTTCATCAGAGGTCCACTCAAAATCACTCCCATTAAAATCACTAACAATCTCTTTAACAACTTGAGCATCGTGTTCAACACTTGCTTGGCTGCCATGAAACTCAAAAAATAGAGTTGGCTTCTCAGGCAGCGTGAGCTGGCTATGTTGGTTTACCGACTTAACACTTGCAATATCTAAAAACTCACAGCGAGCAATATTTGTTCCCATTTGCACAATTGCTGCTGCAGCCTTTACGCCATCTTCTAGGCTCTCAAAGCGCACAACAGCGGCAGACATTTTCTCTGGTATTCCAAATATTCTCAGTGTTAGCTCTGTAATGATTCCGAGAGTTCCTTCAGAGCCCACTATCAAACGGGTGAGGTCATATCCAGCAGATAGTTTTCTAGTTGGTCGCCCTGTTTGAATTACAGTTCCGTCGGCAAGGACTACTGTCATTGCAAGAACATTTTCGCGCATTGACCCGTATTTAACTGTCGTCGTACCTGATGCACCTGTTGAGGCCATGCCACCTAATGTTGCATCAGCGCCTGGATCTACTGAGAAAAATAACCCCAAATTGGCAAGCTTTTCGTTGAGTGCAACACGATGCACTCCAGCTTCAACCCGCACCAATAAATCTTCTGAAGAGATTTCAGTCACTTTATTCATCAATGAAATATCAAGACTTATGCCGCCCAATATTGGCAAAACATGGCCTTCCAATGAAGTTCCAGCCCCAAATGCAACGACTGGAATCTTCTCTTCGGTGCAGATTTTCATCACTTGGGAAACTTCATCTGTGCTTTTCACATAAATAACGGCGGATGGCTTTACTGGAGGAAATGCAGATTCATCACGACCATGTTCATCTAGAACAGAATCTGTTGTTACAAATCGTTCATGAAAAATTGACTTAAACTTCTCCATTTGCTGTAAGGAGAGATCAATCCTTTGACCTTGTGCCATGTCGTAACTATACGTACTCCTTGCAAAACACAGTTACTCTACGACCATGTTTTCTGGCTACCGGACCTTAATGAGCACGCCTGGGGCGATGAGATTTTCTATTCCTGGGGTAATCGCTCGTATGCCCATCTCAATGGATTCACTTGCACTCATTTTCATCGTTGTGGCAGTTAGCGATTCATATGCACTAGCCGGGGCGCTCAGTGCAACAGCATCAGTTTTTATGGCTATCGCAACACCTCATTGGTCGCGCGTAGCAGATCGCATTGGCCAAAGCGCCATGTTGGTGCGTGTTATTCCTATTAAAGTCGCGGGTCTTTCCTTATTTACTGTTTTAGTTTTAAATAATGCGCCAGTATGGACATGGTTTGTTTGCATCATTATTGCCGAATCTATGTCAGTTAATACCGGTGGATTAGTTCGCCGACGCTGGCTACACATTCTTAGCCCAGATAAAACGAGCACAGCCGAAGATGAACAAGATCGTCACCTAGTAAATACCGCGTACTCTTTTGAAGCCATCATGGATGAGATTGTTTTCATTCTTGGGCCGATCATCGTTACGGCATGTGCGACAACAATTGCACCTGCTGCCGGAATTATCTCTGGAATCATCTTTGTTCTCATCGGTGTCCCACTATTTGTGATGCAAAAATCCACAGAGCCTCCTGCCACGCCTAAGCGCATTATTGATCCTCACCCAGCAGTTATTAGAAATAAGCGGGTTCAGGCCGTTGTTCTTGTCACAACTCTTCTGGGTGGATTCTTTGGTTCGATTGCAATTGTTACCGTTGCATTTGCCGATCAAAGAGGGCAAGAGAGCATGTCCGGAATTCTTTTGGCAGTGTGGGCCTTTGGAAGTGGCATCGCCGCCATTATCAATGGAACGATTAAGTGGAAGCTTTCAAGTGCTTCTCGATTCCTGATCTTCTTATTTGCCTTGACATTACTGTCAGTTCCAATGTTATTTACACACTCCTTGGTGTGGCTAGCTGTTGCTTTGTTCTTTAACGGATTTGCAGTAGCACCCCTCGTTATTAACGCCTACGGAGTTGCAGAGGGTGCAGTTCCTGCAGATCAAATTACTGAAACATTGACCTGGGTCGTTGCTGGAATGCCGTTGGGCGGTGCGATCTCTAGCGCACTGTCAGGTCAGATCATCGATCGCTTTGGTGCAGAGATTGCGTTTTGGGTACCCCTGGGATTCATGATCGCGGCATGTGCAGCCACGCTGCCTTACTTCAGCACTTATAAGGCCCTCATCGACTACCCTCGTGCTCGTGACTGAGTTACGACTAAATGGAAAGACCGAAGATGGTCTGCACCTTTCATTACATGACAATGACGGTAATGAGTTCACCGTCCGCGTGAGCGACACATTGCGTGCAACAGTTAATCAGCAACGACTCATGTCAGTTCCAACTACAAATGAACCAATAGTTTCCATCAAAGAGGTTCAGCGATTGCTACGCGCCGGCCAAACTGCAGAACAAATCGCGCGCGACAATAATATTTCAATTGAAAAGATCGAACGTTTTGCGGGTCCAATTCTTTCAGAGCGTATCTACATCATTGATCAAGCCCAACAGATCGCAATTCGCAAAGAAGGTGGGCGCGAAGCGGTGACACTTCTTGGTGTTGTTATCTCTCGGCTTGCACCACGCGATATTGATTCATCAGAACTTTCTTGGGACTCATGGCGCCTAGAAGATGGCACATGGACAATCGAACTTCACTATCCCAACAACACTGGCGTAGGTATTGCGCAATGGAACTTTGATGCAACCCTTCGCACCGTCGTATCCATGGATGAGAATGCGCGTTGGATGATGGGTGATGAGCCTGCTCCTCGTCAGCTTCCAACACCAGGGTTAGTTCCAACTGAAGCTTCTCACCCCTCCGAGCGTCGCATCATCGATGTCTATAGCGAGTTTCGTAAAGAGGTAACCGAAGAGGAAATTGAAGATATCGTCGAAGAAATTCGCGAAGTTCCACGCTTAGCAGTTATCCGCGAAGAGCCAGATGATGAGGCATCTCGTGATGGAATTACTGCACGCGCAAAGGTCCCAAGCTGGGATGAAATCATGTTCGGCATTAAGCCAGAAGACAAGTAACTCTTAACTCAAAGTAGTTGTAAGCAATCCAACCTGCGATTCAATATCGCTGTCCGCTCCATGATGGCCCACCATCGCACCTTCTTTATCTACTCGGTCAGCATCTAATAGAACAACTCCGCCACGTGCAATTGCGATTACCTCACCCATACGATCAAGGGCATCTGCACTTACCTCTGCCCCAAATAAGTTGTTAGAAATAGCTTGTTCGCGGGTTAGCACAAGTGCTTTGTCCTGCAAGTACTCCTGCCACAAAGAGGCCGTCTCTGCGCGCGCTGTAGGTGAATCAGCGTGCAAATAAATATGTCGAGCACGAGGTTCACCTGCAACAACACTGACGCCTTGCATCAATGGGTTATCTAGACCAATAACAATCTTTTCTTGAACATTAATCATGCCGTGATCTGATGTAACCCAGATACGCGTTCCCTTAGGAACCTCTTTCATCAAGGCAGACACCATCTGATCGATCATCGTCAGCGCTGCAATCCACTTCTCGCTACCCACGCCATCAGAGTGGCCTGCCGTATCTAAATCATTGACATATAAATACACAAATGATGGCGACTTATGCAAAGCTAACTTTGTTTCGCTGATTAAATCAGCAACAAGGTTTGCACCTTTGTACTGTGCTCCACGAAATACAGCTCGTGTAAATCCAGAGTTTTCATATCGTTTTGCTGCAACATGTGTCACATTAATTCCAGCAGCAGTTGCTCGTTGAAATAAAGTCTCTATCGGTTGCCAGTTTTCTGGATCAACTCGCTCATCCCACTTGAGCGCATTGAGCAATCGTCCACCACTGCGCGGAACTTGCACGGTATAGCCCAACATTCCATGAGCACCAGGTAATTGGCCCGTTGTTAAGGTTGCAAGAGATGTCGCAGTTGTTGAAGGAAAGGCTGTTTGTATGCGTCCATGGTTAAACATGCGTGACATGGTTGGCATTACATCGGCATACGTGGCAAGAGTGTCAAAGCCAAAACCATCAATGAGAAAAAGTAGTTCGCGGCCCATTGGTGATTGCCCCACCGCTAAGTGATCAACTGCACTTTCAAGGCCAAGGGAAGAAAAGATCGATGGCGTTACCTGGGACAAATGCACGTGCTTATCTTGCCACGACTGTGCACTAGAGTTTGGCTATGGAAAAGGCGATTAAGTTCTCAGCTGAAGTTGCTGATGCACTCAAGGCCAAAAAGCCTGTCGTTGCACTGGAATCAACAATTATCAGCCATGGATTGCCACGCCCTTCAAACCTTGAAGTTGCTCTTGAATGCGAACGAATTGTCCGTGAAGCAGGAGCGGTTCCGGCAACGATCGCATTGCTAGATGGCAAGGTCTTAGTTGGCCTTGAACGCCCAGAGCTAGAGGCGATCGCAAACCGTGATGACATTTCAAAAGCATCTATTCGCGACTTAGCAATCATTGTGGCTCAAGGAAAATCTGCAGCAACAACAGTTGCAGCAACTACTCATATCGCAGCCATTTCTGGCATTAACATTTTTGCAACAGGTGGCCTTGGCGGCGTGCACCGCGGTGCCAATGAATCTTTTGATGAATCAGCAGATCTAACAGCGCTATCTCAACTTGATATGACCATTGTCTGTGCCGGAGTTAAATCAATTTTAGATGTTCATGCAACGCTAGAGCGCCTTGAAACTCTTGCAATCGGAGTTGTGGGCTATAAGACCAACGCATTTCCTGGCTTCTACTTAACTGATTCTGGTTACACTTTAGAACACCGTGTTGATTCACCAGAAGAAATTGCAGCAATCATCCGTGCTCGCACAGCCGTATCAACACACTTTAAATCACTTGTTGTTGCAAACCCTGTCCTAAAAGAGATGGCTAAGGCTCGCCATGATGAAATTTTGGCAAGTGGATTGGCTCGCGCAAAGAGTGAAGGTATTGATGGAAAGCTAGTCACGCCTTTCTTGCTCGAACATTTCCACACCGCCTCTAAGGGTGAGTCACTTGCCATCAATACTGAAATCATTAAATCTAACTGCTTACTTGCAGCCCAGATTGCGGTGGCACTTCGATGAAAAAGATTCTGTGTATTGGCGATTTAGCTCTAGATGTTATTTCACAACTCAAAGAGCCCATTAACTACGGCAATGACACCGCCAGCAAGATCTCTAGCCACCCAGGCGGACAGGCAGCAAATGTTGCAACCTGGATTACCCGCACAAATTCAAGGTCTCACTTAGTTGCCAGAACAGGCAATGACCCAGTGGGTTTTGCACTGATTTCAGATCTAGATAAATACGGTGTGGAACACATGAATTTGATGCATAGTGGTCGCCCAACAGGTGTTGTTGTCATCTTGGTTGATGCCAATGGTGAGCGCACAATGTTTCCCGACAACGGAGCCAATGCAGATCTTGAAGTAAGTGACCTGCCACCACTAGATGACATCGATGGTGTTTACATCTCAGGGTATGCACTCCTTGATTTTCGTAGTCGCGACGCGGTAATTGCAATGATCAAGAAGATCAAAGCTGCAGGAAAACCAATCTTTTTTGATCCAACGACAACTGGGGCTCTCAAGGTTGTTTCATTGGAAGAAGCTCTCTCATGGGTAGCGATGATGGATGGCATTCTTCTCAACAGTGAAGAGGCTCTCTACCTTGGCAACTCAAAAGATTTAGTTGAAGCCGAAAGAAATCTTCAAAAGTACACACCACTTGTAGTTATCAAACTTGGCTCAAAGGGTGCGATGGCCGTTGATGGAAGTGAATCTGCAAAGGTTCCGGCGGTAACAACCAATGTTGTCGACACAACTGGTGCTGGAGATTCATTTGCCGCTGGCTTTATTCCAAAGTGGCTAGAAACTAGTGATCTAACTCAAGCCCTCACGGCAGGTGCAGCCCTTGCTGCAAAGTGTGTTTCATCAGTTGGGGCGCGCCCTCCCCTAAATTAACGCT
>CANLAC010000071.1 GCA_947488645.1 Actinomycetota bacterium
ATGAAGCAACTTTTCCGGAAAGATTCATGGTGACATACATCTTTGTGTTGTCCGGTGATAAAACTATTGCACGGGGATTACTTCCTATTGGGATGTAGGAAACTGTGAAATCTTCTAAGTTAATGACGTGAATCCTGTTGCCACCCATCTCAGCCACATATGCCAGCTTTGAGTCGTTAGAGATTGCAATGCCTCGTGGATAACGACCGATTTTGATTGTTTTAACAACCTTTTGAGCATCAACTGAAATGACTGAAACAGTATAAGAACACCAGTTAGCGGCTAACACATACTTGTTATCAGGTGTTGCTTCTACAACTTTTGGAACAGATCCAACTGGGTATATTGCATCTATTTCATAATTACTGCGATTGATTCGATAGACAAAACTTTTGTCGTATCCAGATGCCGGGGAGCATGTGTCATGTCCTTCTTTGTTGTATCCAGCTCCATACATCGCATAGTTGCTCACGTAGAGGTACTTGCCATCTGGTGAGAATGTTCCTTCAACAGGTGCACCCTTGAAGATTGAAGCGTTCTTGGAGTACCCGAATCTCTGCAAAGAAACTGAGTCCGAGACTGTATGGAGTAATTCAAAACTCTTTGCATCATAAACAGTGACTGAATGTCGATACATCATGTTGTGAGCGCTAACCACACCATCACCTGAGGATCTCACCGACTTTGGCGCGATTGAACCATTAATTGTTTTGATTAACTTCATCTTTGGTTCGGGTGAAACAACTTCGCCCTGCGCCGGTATTGCAATGGCACAGAGCGAGGTTACAAGAATCAAAGTTAGAAAGCGGCTGCGCACTCCCAAACTGTACTAGTTAGTCGTCGTCGCCTTCATCTTCATCGTCTTCATCGTCATCGTCATCGTCATCACCCTTTGTTGGCAGTTGTGCGATAGCTGGGTTTATTAAAGCTGATGTCGCAGTGACCGCTGTACTTGCAACGGGATTTGCAATTCGTTGGGCTGGAGTGGATGCAGTTACGTCATTAGAAACAATTGTCTGCGCCGAAGCTGCTTCGACTGCGGTAGCCGGGGCTACTTCTTGAACTTGTCCAACAACCGTACCGATTCCAAGGATCAGAGCGGCGGCAAAGACTGCAGCAAGTGGCAAAGCCTTTGATGCCTTGGCCGGGATTACTGGCCCATCATTTTCTGCAATCTGAATCCATTCGGGCTTGTTGTTCTCAGTCATGGTAAATCCCTTCGTTGAGAGCAAGGTAACTATTGTCCCTGTGAGGAGACTGTGATGCGCTATTTAAATCGCTGAGTAATCTTGACCAGTGAGCGTTGCTATCAGGGGATATCTAGACCTAATGAAACTTAGGGTCGTTGAGCTATTGCTCGTTTCCACCTTACCTGCGATGGTTTTAGCAGCAAGAGGTTTGCCAGATTTTGGCTTGGCAATTGCAACAATATTTGCAGGAACTTTGGCTGCGGGTAGTGCAAATGCATTCAACATGGTCATCGAGAGTGATCTAGATAAGTTAATGGCTCGCACAGCAAAGCGTCCGATTGTGACTGGCTTAATTTCTAAAACAAAAGCAACAATATTTGCAACGGTAATCGGAGTTCTTTCACTTGCATTGTTCTGGAGCTTTACGACACCACTTGCAACCTTGTTAGCCTTCATCGCAATTGTTTTTTACGTTGTTGTGTACACAATGGCACTTAAGCAAAGAACTTCACAGAATATTGTGTGGGGTGGTGCAGCAGGTTGTATGCCAGTACTCATTGGTTGGGCTGCTGTAACAAATTCGTTATCAGTAACACCGTGGGCATTTTTCTTTGTTATTTTCTTTTGGACTCCGCCACATTTCTGGGCACTAGCGATTAAGTACAAAGATGACTACGCCGCCGCCGGCACACCAATGCTCCCTGTAGTTGCAACTAAGGCACGCGTACTTGGTGAGATGTGGTTCCACACAACCCTGATGATCGCATCATCAATTTGGTTAATCAGTTCTGCAAAACTGCCAACATGGTCAATGGCTGTAACAATTGCACTTGGTTTAGTTTTTGCGCGTCAATTGCTTGCTCTCAAAGAAGGCTCACCAGAGTATGGAAAGGTTGCTGGAAAGATTTTCCAGTGGTCAATTACCTACTTAAGCTTACTTTCCGTTGTACTTGTTGCAGCACAACTACTTAGCTAAGGCTCGTTCCAGATCTTTTATCAGATCTGATGAATGCTCTAATCCAACTGACAAACGCAGCACTGATGCTGTTATGCCCATTTCTGCTTGTACTTCAGGGGCTAAACGTCGGTGCGTAGTAGATGCAGGATGAGTAATAAGAGATTTGCTATCACCCAAGTTGTTTGAAATATCTATGACGCGAAGTTTGTTCATGAAGGCAAAGACTTCTTCCTGAGAGCCCTTAAATTCAATACCAATAGTGCTTCCGCCGCCGTTGCTCATCTGTTTCATTGCTAATTCGTGATCAGGGTGAGACTTTAATCCTGGATAGCGAACAGATTTGATTGCAGGCTGCTTTTCTAAGAACTCTGCAACTGCTTGTGCATTTGAAACCATGCTCTCAACACGCATGTGCATTGTTTCAAGTGATTTAACAAGAACCCAGGCATTGAAAGAACTAAGAGCTGGGCCTGTGTGACGAACAAATGGAAGAAGCTTGTCAACGATGTAATCTGCAGAACCAAGTAGCGCGCCAGCTAAAACTCGTCCTTGACCATCAATGTGCTTTGTAGCTGAATACATAACTACATCTGCGCCAAGTTGTAATGGCTTTTGCAGAACAGGTGAAGCCATTACGTTATCAACAATTACAGTTGCACCGACCTTGTGTGCAAGCTCGCTCACCATTTTGATATCAACAATTTCTAATAATGGGTTACTTGGTGTTTCGATAAAGACAGCCTTAGTTGGCTTGCTAAGTGCTTTAGCCCAATCAGCAGGATTATTACCCTTTACTAATTCAAAGGTAACGCCCCACTTTGGTAAGAACTCTGTAATAACAACATGGCAAGAAGAAAACATTGCAGCGGAGGCAACTACGTGGTCACCTTGCTCTACTAGACATGCAAGGGAAGCAAACATTGCAGACATTCCAGATCCTGTTGCCACGCACATTTCAGCACCTTCAATTGCAGCAAGACGCTTTTCAAACATGGCAATTGTTGGGTTATGGAAACGGCTATATAAGTAGTGATCTGTTTCTTCGGCAAAGGAATCAAATGCTTCTTCAGCAGATGAATATGTGAAACCACTGTTGAGATATAAAGCCTCAGATGTTTCACCAAAACCAGATCGAGCTAAACCAGCGCGCACTGAGTGTGTCTGTGGATGTAATTCCCAGTCAGGTCCCAGTGAATTCTTACGAGGTTGATAACCCCAAGGTCGTTTGCTCATGGCTTAATTGTGGCAGAGTAAGGGGCATGCCTAATACTGCTATTTCAGTCTCAGATCTCTCGAAAAAATATGATGATCGCTTAGCGGTCTCACATATCAACTTTGAAGTCCCCCTAGGCACGGTGTGTGGCTTTGTCGGCCCTAATGGATCAGGCAAGACAACGACTATGCGAATGCTGCTCGGCCTTATTACACCAACAACTGGGCAAGGCCACATCCTTGGCGAGCCAATTGAGCATCCAGAAAAGTATTTGAGTCGCGTTGGTGCAATGATCGAAGGACCAGCTTTTTATCCAGCACTGTCTGGTTATGAGAACTTAATGGTTCTAGCAAAACTTGGCGGATTTCCAATTGAGCGAGTTCAACAATTACTCGACAAAGTTGGACTTGGAGATCGCGGTAAGTCAAAGTTTAAAACATATTCACTAGGAATGAAGCAGAGATTAGGAATTGCAGCAGCGCTTCTACCAGAGCCAAAATTATTGATGTTGGATGAACCAACAAATGGTTTAGATCCTGAAGGAATTCAAGAGGTTCGAGCACTATTACGAGACCTAGCAAATGAAGGAACAACAGTATTTGTGTCTTCCCACTTATTATCTGAATTAGAGATTATTAGTGATTACATTGTTATGTTGCGAAAGGGAGAAATAGTCTTTGCTGGCCCAATCGGTGAGTTAATGGCCCAGCAGCAACCAACAATTATTGCTAAATCACTTGATCTTTCTGATCTGTCTCGCATAGTCGAGATTGCCGAAAAAGCAGGACATCACGCAGTAATTAGAAATGATTCAGTTCATGTGCTGGCTGATATGGATTGGGCACCGGTGCTAAATAAGGCAGCATTTGACGCGGGGATCACATTGGCACAACTTGCTCCGCAGCTGCCAAATCTTGAAGAAACATTCTTTGAAATGACGGGGGACAAGTAATGTTTAATGTTGTTAAAGCAGAACTACGCAAACTGCGTCGCCCAACCTTGTTTTTTGGCACTATTGGAGCAGCGATTTTCTTCACAGGTTTGATTACTTCTTTTATTTACTTGATGATTGATTCACCTCGAGGAAATGGTGACAGAGGGCGAACTATCGGCAGAGAAGTTCTTGAACTAGCGAGCGGGTCAGTTAATGGCTTTGCTTCAGTTGGTGGATTTTTGGGAATCATTGCACTGTGTGTATTTGCCGCACAAACAGCGCAGGAATATACCTATGGCACGTTACGCAATTTACTAGTGCGTCAACCTAGTCGTATGAAGATACTTATCGGCAAGTTCATCTCTATGGCACTTTTTGCAATAGTTATGATCTCGGTTGCAGCTGTTATAAGTATTGCGATTTCTTACATTCTTGCTCCTGGTGCGAAGGTCAGCACAGATCTTTGGTTCACATCTGACGGGTTCGACGCCATTTTTACTACTTTTGTAAATGTCACAATCTCCGTTGTTGCATTTGGAATCGTGGGTATGGTTTTAGGCCTTCTATTACGCTCACCAATAAGTGCTATTTCTCTGGGTGTTCTTTGGCTCTTGATTATTGAGGTCTTATTAATTGCTGTGAAAAACTCCTTGCAGAGTTGGCTACCAGGTGCCCAGCTTTCTGCAATCGCCTCTGGCGGATCCCCAGATCTGACCTACCAACATGCACTCACTGTCGGTGGGTTGTATGTAGCAGTTGGAGCAATAGTTGCATCAGTGCTATTTGTTCGTCGTGATGTAGCTAATTAAGGACACTCGCTCGTAAAACCCCGCTTTTCTAAGGTTGCCCATTTATTCTTTAAACCTTCCCTTTCGAAAGGTTTTGAGTGAAAAAGTTCAGGGCGATCTCGCTTGCTGTAATTCTGGGGCTGTCGATTTCGTCAGTGCCGGCTGTTGCAGTCCCTAAACCAACTGTGGCTGAAATCGAAGCGGCAAAGAAAGTGGAAGCTGCAAAGAAAAAGATTGCTGATGCGCAAGCTAAAAAATTGGCTGCAGCTAATCAAAGCCTTCGAGCGCTAACTACCAAAGCAAATGCAGCAGCTGCTGTTTATAGAAAAGCACAAGCTGAGTTAGCCGTTGCAACATCGCTTGCAATGGCTGCAGCAAAACATGCGGCAGAAACTGCAGCAGCAGTTGCAGAAGCGCACAAGACGATTGGTCGCCTGGCATCTAATGCCTACATCATGGGCGGAAGCATGAGTGATATTCAGCCTCTATTAAGTGCCAACGGCCCACAAGATTTAATTGATCAACTCTCGACACTGAGCACCTTGGGCGCACAAAATTCAGTTGCACTTGCACAGTTCAAAGAAGCTGAAGCAGCTGCACGTAAAGCGAAGGCTGCCGCAGATGCCGCAAAAGTTGTGCAGCAAGTTGCAACAGATAAAGTAGCGGCAACCAAGAAAATTGCAGATGATGCAAAAGCAGAACAAGCAAAAGAAGTTGCCAAGTTACAAAAAGTTCAAGATGAATTAATGCGTCAATTAATGAGTGCTAGAAAAGTTAGAACAACACTTGAGCAACAACGACAACTTGCATTGCTCGAAGAAAGCCAAGCAAACACCGCTGCACAAACTGGTGGACAAAAGAATGTCTGGCCAGATACTGGCTTCAAAGGCCGTTCAACATCTAGAACTAATCAGGCACAACGTGACAAAGCTGTTGCATTTGCCAAGACACAAGTTCTTGCACGCAAGCCATACATTTGGGGATCTGAAGGTC
>CANLAC010000072.1 GCA_947488645.1 Actinomycetota bacterium
CACATGGTCGTGCAACTCGCAAAACCTTAGAAGATGCCCGCGAGGCAATTGCACAGAAGATTGATTGCCTGGCATCGGAAGTCATATTTACAGCTTCAGGTACTGAAGCAAACAACATTGCTCTTAAAGGTTTGTTCTGGAATGGCAAGAAGAGTGGAAGAAATGTTGTCGTTATCTCTTCTATTGAGCACCATGCAATTTTGGATCCTGCCCACTGGTTACATACCCACGAAGGCGCAGAAGTAATTCAAGTTCCAGTCACATCAGATGGTGTTCTTGATCTGGGGTTCCTTCGCACGCTTGTCTCTGATCGTGGATCTGAAATTGCTGTCATTTCAATAATGCATTCCAACAATGAAACTGGGGTGCTACAGCCGATTCAAGAGATTGTCGCAATCGCAGGAGATATTCCTGTTCACACCGATGCGGTTCAAAGTTTCACAAAGACGCCTTTGTCTTATAAAAAATCTGGTGTTACCGCTTTGACGCTGAGCGCTCACAAAATTGGTGGGCCACTTGGAATCGGTGCTCTTATTTTGCGCCGTGCATTTGAGATCCCTGCACTGCTACATGGTGGGGGACAAGAGCGAGAAATCCGGAGCGGAACATTAAATGCTCCCAGCATCGTTGCCTTCGCAACAGCTGTTGCTGATTCATATGATGCTAAAAAGGTTTGTGATTTAAGAGATGCCTTTATTTCTGGTGTTAAGCGATTAATTCCAGATGCCTATATAAATGGTGAAAAGAGTGCTCGCTTGCCAGGAATCGTCAATGTAACTTTTCCTGGAACTCAGAGTGACACCTTGTTGTTGCTATTAGATGGGGCCCATGTTTCTGCTTCAACTGGATCGGCGTGCAGCGCGGGTGTGCATGAGGCCAGCCATGTGCTTCTCTCCATGGGCCACACGGAAGAAACAGCTCAGTCATCCCTTCGATTCTCTTTTGGGGCCACATCTACGCAGACAGATGTTGATTTCGTTTTGTCAGTATTGCCTGATGTGATTAGCCGAGGACGGGCGGCGAACAAATGAAGCTAATTGCAGCAATGAGTGGTGGAGTTGATTCTGCCGTAGCTGCTGCTCGCGCGGTAGAGGCTGGCCACGAAGTAACTGGGGTTCACCTAGCCCTTGCTGCAAATCCGCAGAAGTATCGTTCCGGTGCACGTGGATGTTGCACAATCGAAGATTCACATGATGCACGTCGCGCAGCAGATGTAATCGGAATTCCTTTTTATATTTGGGATATGGCCGAAGAGTTTCACGATGGCGTTGTTGAAGATTTCTTAGCAGAGTACGCCGCTGGAAGAACTCCAAATCCATGTTTGCGTTGTAATGAAAAGATTAAGTTTGCAGCAGTCCTTGATCGTGCACGGGCAATGGGATTCGACGGTGTTGTTACCGGTCACTATGCCAGAACAGAGATTGGCGAAAAGGGAAAGACTTTGCATCGCGCAGTAGATCACTCCAAAGATCAGTCGTATGTTTTATCGGTATTAACTATTGAGCAAATTCAAGGTGCAATATTTCCACTGGGGGATACAACCAAAGTTGATATTCGCATCGAAGCAGAAAAGCGCGGCTTAGCTGTTGCCCAAAAGCCAGATAGTCATGACATTTGCTTTGTTCCATCAGGAGATAACGCGGGCTGGTTACGCGACCGCTTAGGCAGTGAAGTTGGTCCAATAGTTGATCAAGATGGAAAGAAGATCGGCGAACACAAAGGTGCATATACATACACAATCGGACAACGCAAAGGATTAGGTCTTACCGTTCCAACATCTGATGGCTCTCCACGATTTGTATTAAAGATTGAACCTGTTACCAACACCGTCGTTGTTGGTGCCCGTGAAGATTTAGCGATCACCACAATGCGCGGAGAAAGAGCCGTGTGGTGTGGTCCAGCTGTAACTAATCAAGTTGAGCAAGGTTTTGTGCAGATTCGCGCGCATGGCGCAGCGCTGCCATGCACCTATTACTTTGATGGAACTTTGCTCGTTGCCACCTTAGAAGAGCCTCTATTGGGCTTGGCAACAGGGCAAGCAATGGTTATTTACGATGGTGATCGCGTCGTAGGTTCAGCAACAATTAGTGAGACTGAATGAGCACTAACCCGCGTCATGCGATGACTGAGTTGATTAATGAGATTCGGGATCATCAATTTAAGTATTACGTCTTAGATCAGCCAACAATTACAGATGCGCAGTTTGATGAGCTGTTGCGCAAATTGCAGGTACTAGAAGACAAGAATCCCGAGCTGCGTGAATCAGATTCCCCAACACAGCACGTCGGGGGAGGCTTTTCTACCCAATTCGAACAACGCGATCACATTGAGAAGATGATGAGCCTTGATAACGTCTTTGATCTAGAAGAGCTTGCTACCTGGTTTGATCGAGTAGAAAAAGAGATTTCAAGCCCAACCTATTTGTGTGAGGTCAAGGTTGATGGCCTAGCAATTAACTTAACTTACGAAGATGGTCAATTAGTTCGCGGGTTAACGCGTGGCAATGGCGTTACCGGTGAAGATGTCACTTTAAATGTTAAGACAATAAAGAATTTGCCGCACACATTAAAGGGTGACAAGGTTCCATCTTTGATTGAAATCCGCGGAGAAGTGTTCTTTCCTATTGCCGCCTTTAATGAACTCAATGACTCACTAGAAGAATCGGGTAAGCAGTTATTTGCCAATCCCCGAAATGGAGCTGCCGGATCACTTCGACAGAAAGATCCACGAGTTACTGCTAGTCGTCCACTCTCAGTTGTCGTGCATGGTGTTGGAGCAAAGGACGGTATTTCCTTTAATTCTCAAAGCGGTGCCTATGATGAATTAAAGAAACTGGGCTTGCCAACTAGCGATCGATTTAAAGTGTGTGGCACGCGCAAAGATGTTGAAAAGTTCATTCAGCACTACGAAGACCATCGCCATGATGTTGAGCATGAAATAGATGGAGTCGTAATCAAAGTTGATTCGCTCTCACACCAGCAACAGTTGGGGTTTACATCCCGTGCTCCAAAGTGGGCTATTGCCTTTAAATATCCGCCTGAAGAGGTAACAACTAAGTTGTTAGATATCAAGGTAAGCGTTGGTCGCACAGGACGAGTTACTCCCTTTGCATTTATGGAACCGGTAAAAGTTGCAGGCTCAACAGTTACAAATGCAACCCTGCATAACGCCGAAGAAATTGTTCGAAAAGGTGTCTTAATCGGTGACACGGTAGTTATCCGAAAAGCTGGCGATGTTATTCCAGAAGTTTTAGGTCCAGTCATTGATAAGCGAACTGGAAAAGAAAGAGCTTTTGTAATGCCCACAAATTGTCCAGATTGTGGTGCAGTGCTTCGCGCCATGACTGAAGGTGATGTTGATATTCGTTGCCCAAACACGCAAAGTTGTCCCGCACAGTTACGTGAGCGAATTTATTACATCGGTTCTCGTGCAGCATTAGATATTGATGTGCTGGGCTATGAAGCAGCCGTTGCATTGCTGGATTCCAAGATAATCACCGATGAGTCAGATCTATTTGATTTAACTGCTGACAAGTTAGTTACTTCAGAATTTTTCACAAAAAAAGATGGAACAAATGCAGCAAATGTTGAAAAACTACTCGCCGCCTTAGCTGAAGCAAAGACCAGACCGCTTTGGCGAACTTTGGTTGCTCTATCGATTCGTCACGTTGGTCCAACGGCAGCGCAAGGGTTGTCATCTGCCTTGGGCTCCATTGATGCAATTTCAAAGGCAACTGCAGCAGAACTTGCTGATGTTGATGGTGTTGGTCAAATTATTGCCGATTCAATCGTCGAATGGTTTAGTGTGGATTGGCATCGAGAGATCATTACCAAGTGGAGCGCTGCTGGCGTGAGAATGATTAATGAGCCAACACAAGTGCTTCCTCAAACATTAGCTGGATTGACCTTTGTTGTTACCGGGGGACTTGAATCCTTTAGCCGTGATGGAATTTCAGAGACCATAACTGCCCATGGCGGCAAAGCAGCATCGGCAGTATCGAAGAAAACAGATTACGTTTTAGTGGGGTCAGATCCTGGTTCTAAGTTAGCTAAAGCAGTGGAATTAGGCGTGCCAGTCATCGATGAGGCGAAGTTTAAAGAGCTTCTTTCAGGTAAGTAGTAGTATTTCACCCATGATCAATCTTGCATCAGAAATTCAGCGCGAACTTCCAGCATCACCACTTGCTTTTGGTGTTATGTCATTTGTGGTTTTTGTCGCACTTCTTTACTTAGTACTTCGCCTAGACAGAGACTAATTTGTCCCGAGTAGGTATTTACGGAGGAACATTTGACCCAATACATGTGGGTCATTTGCATGTGATTACCCAACTGATTGAAAAGAAGATTGTTGATCAACTCTTAGTTGTTCCGGCCGGTGAGCCACTACTTCGCAGCCAAGCACCTCATGCCTCTGCCCAACAGCGCAGAGCGATGTGCCAGTTGGCACTATCTGATTTACCAGCAGATGTTGCAAGCAAAGTTCAGGTCAATCCCATTGAAGTGCTGAGAACTGGGCCCAGTTATGCCATTGATACCGTTGAAGCGGTTGCACAAAATTATCCAGGTGATTCAATACTTCTAATTGTGGGGCAAGATGCAGCTGACAAATTAGATCAATGGCACCGAATCAACGAGCTGCGAACAATGGTCGAATTTGTAGTTATTTCACGTCCTGGTTACGTTGGTAATGGAATTGAAATTGGGGCTTTGCCAGTGTCGGCGACCACAATTCGAGAAGGTTTGAGCGCAGATGTTTCGTCATCGGTAGCAGCATTTATACGAGAGAATAACCTCTATGACAATTAGCAAAAGAACCCACGAGATCACTCAGATTGCAGCACACGCCGCCATCGACAAGATTGCAGTAGATGTTGTTGCCCTCGACCTTTCTGAACAATTGGTTCTGAGCGAAGTCTTCTTAATCGTTACGGGTCAAAATGAAGCACAGGTTGATTCGATTGCAGATGAGGTAGAGCGCAAACTTGCAGCAGCGGGAGATAAGCCAATTCGTCGCGAACACGGTGCTGAATGGATTTTGCTTGATTACTCAGATTTAGTTGTGCATGTGCAAAGCGCCGAACTGCGCAAGTACTACATGCTAGATCGCTTGTGGAATGACTGCCCAACAATCGAGTTGGAGGCTGTGAAGGAGGCTGCAGTAAATGGCCGCTAACAGAGTTGTTCTATGGCGACATGGCCAAACAGATTGGAATGTCGTTAATCGTTTTCAAGGACATTCAGATATCGATTTAAATGAGGTTGGCGTTTTTCAAGCAAAGCACGCTGCTCA
Organism: Actinomycetota bacterium; assembly: GCA_947488645.1. Classification (GTDB taxonomy): domain Bacteria; phylum Actinomycetota; class Actinomycetes; order Nanopelagicales; family Nanopelagicaceae; genus Planktophila. The sequence goes on from CANLAC010000072.1 coordinate 5,290, forward strand.
AATTCTTGCAGGTATGAATCCCACAGCAATTATTTCTAGCGACTTAGGACGTGCTCGCAATACCGCGCAAGAGCTTGCCAACTTAACTGGGTTGTCTGTTGAGATAGATGCAGATCTTCGGGAAACAGATGGTGGGTTGTGGGAAGGAAAGACTGGCGCAGAAAATCGCGCAGAAGATTTCCAAAACTTTATTCGCTGGATTGATGGCGAAGATAATCCAGCCGGCACAACAGGTGAGCGACGTACCGAAGTAGCAGAACGTGCAATTCGTGCGATCAAGAAAGCACTGGGCGATAAAACAGATCAAGTTTTAATTGTTGCGACACATGGTGGAACAGCCAGATGTATTCTCGGCGCACTCTTGCAACTTCCACTTTCTCATTGGGGTGTCATTGGTGGACTTTCAAATGCATCGTGGTCAATCCTGGAACGCAATCCTCGTCAGTGGAGTTTGGTTGAACATAACGCAGGATCTATTCCAGAACCTGTCTATGGCGAAGAAAGTGGTGCTACTTCGGCTTAAGTCCAACGCTGCAGATGCGGTAAGGTCTGCACTCGCACGAAAATCGGGGCTATAGCGCAGCTGGTAGCGCACCTGCATGGCATGCAGGGGGTCAGGGGTTCAAATCCCCTTAGCTCCACATATGAATAACAACGTGAA
>CANLAC010000073.1 GCA_947488645.1 Actinomycetota bacterium
GCACCGGCTGAAGCCTTTCGTCCTAAATCTAAAAACAAGGACTTAACGAAATCCTCTTTTTCAGCTTCCTTCTTTAAGGGATCACATGCAACTATTTCTGGCTGTGCTTTTTTAATCGCATCTAGAAGCGCTTTGCCTTTAACTCCACCTTTGTGAACAAAGATAACTGTTGTAGTTGGATCAGGTTGCCCGATATAACGAGTAATTTCATCGCGATTATCTTCAGGTAAATCTTGTAAGTCACGGATGATTAATGCGCGGCGCTCAGAAAACAATGAGGGCGCTAGTGCATCGGCAATATCGCCAACAATTGTGTCGGCTGCAAACAAAGTAGTCACTTCAGCATTTTCATCTTTTAGCTGGGCATTTAATTTTGTTAACGCACGATCCGCTAAAGCAGATTCAGAGCCAAGGATCAAATACAACGCATTCATTGCACTCCCCCTAGCTCCAGTAGAACAACCTAATTGTTCCCTTACTTTTGCGAACCCGCAGATGATGCTCTTTGGCCTTTATGGCCACTGCGCCATCTATGTCTGTTCGAACAACTTGCGTGCCGAGTCTAGTCAATGAGGCAATAGTTTCTGGTGCGGGGTGGCCATACGAGTTCTTAGCCCCAACGCTTATCACCGCTATTTGGGCTGACAAAGCCTGCATTAGTTCTTGATCCTGATACTTGGAACCGTGATGGCACACCTTATATATGTCCACCGCACGAACCGAACCCAGAATTTCATGTTGGGCAGGTGGTTCAAGATCACCCGCCGTGAACATGCTCCAATCAGCTGTGGTGACAAGCATTGCGATACTTGAGTTATTAATTTGCGAGCCATCTCCTGGCATTGATTCAAAGTTTTTACTTGTATTTTCAGGCCAAAGGATTTCAAATTGAATGCCTGCAATTTGGGAAACCAAACCTTTTTGCACTGTAACAACTTCACTCCCACGCAAAAGCTTTAAGGCGTGCGTGCTTTCCAGTAAAGGTTCTAGGTTGTTGCTGATCCAAACCTGACCAACTCGTCGTGATTGTAAAAGACCGGACAATCCCCCAACGTGGTCGGCATGAAAGTGAGACAAAATAAGAAGCGGAATCTCTTTAATACCTAAATTTCGAAGACACTTATTTTCTGCCACAGGATCTGGTCCGACATCAATCACAATTCCTCGACCGTGATGCAAGTTAATAACCATGGAATCGCCCTGTCCAATATCACAGTTTGCGATTTGCCAATCACCTGCTGGCCAACGTTGTAACCAAGTTAGCGAAAGAATAATGACAAGGATGACGGCTGTGCTGCGACGCCAACTTTTCTTGAACAACCAGAGAAATCCCACCAAGAATGCCACTATTGCAAAACCAATAGATCCATTATGAATTGTTAGCACCGGAAACTCTGAACTCCAATGCGCAATAGCTGCAATTGCCCCTGCTGGAACTCTGATGATGTAGATCAAAACTGATGTCAAAACTGGAGCAAAAGGCGACACCAACGCCCCAATAAAGCCAACGATCGTTATAGGAGCAACAAATGGTGCTGCAAGTAGGTTGGCAAAAATACTCATAGGCGATAGATAGCCAGACAGAGCAACCAAAATAGGAGAGCAAAATACGATTGCGGCAATCGGGGGTGCTAGAGCACCCGCTAGCTTTTTATGGGTTGGTAGATGGTTCTCAATAACCGGTGCAAATAGAAGTAGCCCTGCTGTGGCCATAACAGAGAGAGCAAAACCTGCATCTCGAGATTGCCAGGGATCTGCGAGGACAACAGCTGCGATTGCAAACCCTAAGGCTGGCAATGAATCAGTTTTGCGTTTAGTTGCATAAGCCGATAACAAAACCGCTGCCATTGCTGCGGCTCGCAGAACCGACGGTGATGGCCTAACTAAAGCAATAAAGCAGGTTAAAGCAATTGCTGTTGCGATCATTCGATACTTAGTGCGCCGAATCAGAAACTGCATGCACCACAAAACAAAGCTAGAAACTATTGCAAAATTCGCCCCACTTACGGCAACCAAGTGCGTGAGACCAGATCTTTTCATTTGATCTTTGAACTGCGTGGTTTGCTTAGACGTATCACCAAGCACCATTCCGGGTATCAATGCCCCAGCATCACCAGCGCCTGAATGTGTGCGCAATCCTGTTCTAATGGCGCCGAGCGCAGATGCCCACCGTGAAGGCGGCGTTACCACTTCCATTTCCTTATCAACGAGTAACATCGCAGCAACTCGTGATTCATTAGTTTCAACTACCCGAGCAATTGCTCTAATTGTTTGACCCGGAAGTAGTTCAACCCTTTGCTGTGAAATGATTCGCACTGGAACGCGCAATTGAAAGTGTTTCTTGTCGATATCAAATGCCAATAATCTGGCGGTAAATGAATACTTTCCAGTCAAACTTTGACTCGGATCTGTCATTATCTGGGCAGTGAAATCAACCTGCGAATCAAAGTGTTGGGCGATTGCAGAGCTCTCTAGCGACGCCTGTCGGATAGACATTGCTGTAGCACCAACAAGAATAGCTACGATAAAAACTAGAAATCGGGCTCTCCGAAACCCAAGCGGAATCAGTATGAGCGCAGCTATACAAATACGCCAAGGTGAAACAGCACTTTGCAACAAAGCGCCAGACCACAGAGCAACCCCTAGTGCTACTCCTCTGTAATCAATTAGATCCTGACTTTTGCTTTGATTTGCGCGAATTTTGCTGCACCAATTCCGCTCACCTTTTGTAGATCATCAATAGTTAAGAAGGATCCATTAATCTTTCGGTAATCGACAATGCGCTGTGCAATAACAGGTCCCACGCCATCTAAAGCGTCTAATTGCCGGGCAGTTGCTCTGTTGATGTTTATTGGTCCAGAACGTACCGCTTTTGAAACCCGCACACCATTGCGATTAACAACTGTTGAGTCAACGTAGATCTGTTCGCCATCATTTAAAACACGAGCAAGATTAATTGTGCTCAAATCAGCCCCCGGCGCACTATCTCCTGCTGCTTTGATCGCATCGATGACTCTGGACTTTCCGGTCAATGTGTAAACGCCTGGCTTATTTACCGCCCCTGTTACATCAACAAAGATCTCAGGCTCGGTAATTGTTATTGGAATAACTTCCATCGCCTCGTCAGGTTGTGAATTACCACGTGCAACTATGAAAACTGAGAGCACAAGGATTAGAGAGCCAATAATTAATAGTGCTCTTTTTTGTCTTTGGGAATAGTGAAGATCAAACCACCAATTTCGTAAAGATTCGAAGGCATCGCGTAGCTGTTCCATTACCGAATTGTGATTTGCAGGCTAAGAGCCCAGATGTGTTACCTAATTAATTGTTGATAACGATATTTACGAGCTTTGGAGCGCGTGTGATGACCTTATTCACGCTTGCTCCAGCCAGTGCTTCAACAACACTTGGCAAGGTAAGTGCCGCCTTTTCTAGGTCGGCATCGGAAATTGTTGGGGAGACATCAAGTCGATCTTTGATCTTTCCGTTGATTTGAATAACTGCAGTAACTGCATCTGCCACAAGTAGCTTTTCATCAACTACTGGCCAACCAGCAAGTGCAACACATGGCTTATGGCCTAGGCGTTCCCACATCTCTTCTGCCGTAAAGGGAGCAACGAGTGAAACCATAATTGCAACTGCCTCTACCGCTTCGCGAACTGCAGGATCTGCAGCCCCACAGCCAGAATCAATCGCTTTACGTGTGGCATTAACAAGTTCCATCACACGAGCAACTGCAACGTTAAATCGGAATGATTCAACTGCAAAAGATGCATCATGCAACGCTTTATGTGTTGCCTTACGTAATCCAAGATCACCCTTACTGAAATCAACACCTGGGGCACTTGTTACATCCCCAGATAATCTCCAAGCACGAGTTAGGAACTTAACTGAACCAGATGGTGAAACATCTGACCAATCAACATCATCTTCTGGCGGACCAGCAAAAACCATTGAGAGACGAATTGCATCAACGCCATGATTTTCAAGCTCATCCGAGAGTCTTACTAAGTTACCGCGGCTCTTAGACATTGCAGAGCCATCCATGACGACCATTCCTTGGTTGAGCAAACGTGTGAAGGGTTCATTGAAATCAACCATTCCCATGTCATTCAAAACCTTTGTGAAGAAACGGCTATAGAGAAGGTGCAAGATCGCGTGTGTTACGCCACCAACATATTGATCTACTGGCAGCCACGTATCAATACTCTTTTTGGAAAATGGCTCAGTTGCATTTGTTGGGTCTGCATAACGTAGGTAGTACCAGGATGAATCAACGAACGTATCCATCGTGTCTGTATCGCGCTTTGCATCCCCAGAACACTTAGGGCACTTAACGTTTACCCAATCAGTTGCAGCACCCAGTGGTGATGTTCCCTTTGGCTTTAAATCTAAACCTTCAGCATTTGGCAGGGTCAACGGAAGTTGATCTGCAGGTACCGGTACTTCTCCACATGATGGGCAGTGAATGATTGGAATTGGTGTGCCCCAGTAGCGCTGGCGTGAAACTAACCAATCGCGCAAACGATAGTTACGAGCCGCCGCGCCTTTGCCATCTGCTTCTAACTTCTTATTGATCGCAGCGATTGCATCAGCCTTGTTTAAACCATTCAAAATATCTGAGTTAACAAGCTTGCCGTCTCCGCCCGTTGCAACACCCGTTGCATTGGGATCCTCTTCGCCAGTCTCAACAACTACGCGAACAGGTAACTTCATAGCTCTAGCAAAATCTAAGTCGCGCTGATCATGTGCTGGAACAGCCATAATCGCGCCAGTTCCATAATCGGCCAACACGTAATCACTTGCCCAGATAGGTAGCTTTTCACCGTTTACCGGGTTAATTGCATAACGATTTAAGAACACACCGCTCTTTGGACGATCAGTTGCAAGACGATCAATATCACTGGCCGCCTTGATTGTCTCCAAATACTTTACAAACTCTGCTTCAACGCCAGTTCCCTGAACAAGCTCTGCTGCTAACTCACTATCAACTGCAACCACCATAAACGTCGCACCATAAAGAGTGTCTGGACGGGTTGTGTAAATTGTTATCGGCTCGCTGCGACCTTCAATTTCAAAATTAACATTTGCACCGGTGGAACGCCCGATCCAGTTGCGCTGCATTGTTAGCACCTTGTCAGGCCAATGACCTTCTAGCTGTGCCATGTCATCTAGTAAGCGGTCTGCGTAATCAGTAATCTTGAAATACCACTGATTCAATTTCTTCTTCGTAACAGTTGAATCACAACGCTCACACAGTCCCGCAACAACTTGCTCGTTTGCCAAAACTGTCTGGCAACCAGGACACCAGTTAACCGCTGAATCTTTTCGATATGCCAAGCCACGTTCGTAGAACTTTAGGAATAACCACTGGTTCCATTTGTAATACTCAGGGTCGCATGTGTTAAAAACTCGATCCCAATCAAATGAACATGCATAGCGACGCATTGAAGCTTTTTGTACTTCAATGTTTTCATAGGTCCAAATGCGGGGATCTGAATTACGTTTGATTGCTGCATTTTCAGCCGGTAATCCAAATGCATCCCATCCAATTGGGTGCATAACGTTGAAACCTTTTTGTGCCCAGTAGCGAGCGATTACATCGCCGAGCGCATATGCCTCAGCATGACCCATGTGAAGATCACCAGATGGATACGGGAACATATCCAATACGTATTTTTTTTCACGTGTGTCATCTGCGCGACCAGATTTAAATGGTTGCAGTTGATCCCAAACGGGCAGCCATTTTTCCTGCACGTAGGCAAAGTCGTATGCCGCGTGCTCGCGCTCATCATTCACGTTGTTATTCATATGTGGAGCTAAGGGGATTTGAACCCCTGACCCCCTGCATGCCATGCAGGTGCGCTACCAGCTGCGCTATAGCCCCGATTTTCGTGCGAGTGCAGACCTTACCGCATCTG
>CANLAC010000074.1 GCA_947488645.1 Actinomycetota bacterium
GTAGCTCTTATCGCTGTCTTTATCATCTCCCAGTACAACCGTTTAATTCGCTTAAACATCACAGTAGATGAAGCATGGGCACAGATTGAGGTTCAGTTAAAGCGTCGTGCTGATTTGATTCCTAACTTGGTTGAAACAGTTAAGGGATATGCAAAGCACGAGCAATCAACTTTTGATGCAGTAGTTACAGCACGCGCAAAGGCAACAACTGCCACCACCGTTGCAGATACTGCAGCAGCAGATGGCATGCTCACACAAGCCTTACGTGGTTTGCTTGCAGTCGCTGAGGCGTATCCAGATTTAAAAGCATCAACAAACTTTTTATCACTTCAAGAAGAGCTTTCAACAACTGAAAACAAAGTTGCCTTCTCCCGTCAGTTCTATAACGACAATGTGCGCGAACTCAATACTGCAGTTAAAACTATCCCTAGCAGCTTCTTTGCAGGCTTTGCAAAGGTTTCAGAGCGCGAGTTTTATGAGGTTGAAGATCCTCAAGATCGTAAAGCTCCTGGCGTTACTTTCTAACTCAAAAAATAATGAACTTTAGAACGATGCAAGCGGCTAACCGCCGCAAAACAATTGGCTTGCTCATGGGTATGGGCGTGCTGATGTGGTGTGTTGTCTATGCCGCGCTTACATACTTCGGCGGCTCTGGCGCAGGCATTGTTCCTATTGCAGTTGGCATCGCGCTGATTTCTGTCTGGGGCTCCTACTACGGCTCTGACAAACTAGTTTTAACAATGACTGGTGCCAAGTTAATTCAAGAGTCAGATAATCCAAAGTTATTTGATTTAATTCAAGAGGTAATTATCGCATCAGGTCTTCCTATGCCTAAGGTCGCAATCGTTATTGATAGCGCTCCTAATGCATTTGCTACTGGTAGAAATCCAGAGCACGCTCTCATTGCCTTCACAACAGGCATCTTGGATGCAATGGATCGCGATCAACTACAAGGTGTTATTGCCCATGAAATGGCACATGTTGCTAACCGCGACACGTTAGTAAGCGCCGTTGCTGCAACAACAGCAGGTGCCATTGCGATCGTCTCTGACATGTTGACCCGCATGATGTTCTTTGGTGGACGCCGCGATCGCGAAGGCGGCGGAAATCCGATTGCACTTGTTATTTCGCTAGTCATTCTTATCCTGGCACCGTTGGCTGCAATGATGTTGAGATCTGCTATTTCGCGCAAGCGTGAATCCTTAGCTGATGCAACCGCTGTTTCTTTTACGAGAAACCCAGCAGGACTTCGCTCTGCGCTAGAAGTATTGGCATCTGATTCAACGGTTGTGCAACAACGATCAACAGCCGTTGCTCACATCTGGATTGAATCACCACTTGATTCAAAATCTGTGTCTAAACTTTTTTCTACGCACCCACCTATTGCAGAACGAATTGCCGTCCTTAAATCTATGGAGTCTTTGGGTTAGTTCTTAAAGTGGAGCGTGAAGGCAGCGCCATTGCCTGGTTCTGAAGCAACAGAGACGGTTCCACCGTGGGCTTTCATAACCTCATCAACAATAGATAGACCTAAACCGCTTCCATCATTGCTGCTGCGTTGGCGTGAAGTGTCCACGCGATAGAAACGTTCAAAGATATGTAATTGATCCTCGGGACTTAGCCCAGGTCCCTTATCTGCAACAGTTACATAGGAACCATCTTTAGTTGAATAAGTAGCAACATGTATTGGAGTTCCTGCAGGTGTGTGAGCACGAGCATTTGCCAGCAAATTAGTTACTACTTGATAGATCTTGTCTGCATCACCTTGTGTGTGAATAGCGTGGGCGATATCTGAGGTAATTGGATGCTCAGGTCCGGCAGCTTGAGCAGACGAGACCGCTTCTTGAACAAGGTTTGAAAGGTCGACATCTGCCATCACTAACTCTCGAGATTGATCAATTCGTGCAAGCATCAATAAATCTTCTACCAATGACCCCATGCGAATTGATTCTTTTTCAATTCGACTAATTAACTCTTTCGTCTTTTCACCTTCAGGCACTGCGCCTTGACGATGAAGTTCTGCAAAGCCGCGGATTGATGTCAGTGGTGTGCGCAGCTCATGGCTGGCATCTGCAACGAAGCGGCGTAATTTGTTTTCAGATTCTGCACGCGCAGCAAAGGAGTCTTCAATTCGAGAAAGCATCTGGTTGAGTGAAGTACTTAAACGACCAACTTCAGTATCTGGTTCAAAGTTTTCAAGACGAGCAGATAAATCACCAGCGGCAATCTTTTCTGCAGTTGCCTCGATCTTTTCAAGTGGCTTCATACCGAGCTTGATCACTTGACGTGAAGCAAAGGCAATAAACAAAAGAACAAGACCACCGATGATCAGAAAGACAACACCGATTTGACGTGTTGTCTTGTCAAAATCACGTAATGATTGCGCAACGATTACCGAGCCAAGAGATGAGGGCAACACAGTGGTTGCCACACGAAAGTCAGCACCCGGTGCTTCAACCGTAAAAGGCTTAGAGCCAAAGGCTGCAACCTGTCCCGGGAGCAAACCCTTCACATAATCAGTGATTTTGTTGGAGTTTAGGTCTCCACCAATGCCACCAACTAGGTTTCCAAATGGATCTAAAACAGTTACTGAAATAGATGTTGGAACACGGTTAAGTGGTGTTGTTGCACGCGCAGATTGAGCATCACCATCAGCGTCATTAGCAATACCGGCTTGATCGAGACGACCGGCGACACCGCCAACAACACTGAGCAACTGGTCATCAACTTGATGAATTAAATAATTTTTCAATAAAGCTTGTGCGCCAAAGCCTGCACCAGCAAATCCGAATGCAGAAAGTACAAGTACACCAACCGTTAGACGATTACGTAGACTTGAATTCGCAAACGGACTCTTCATATTTTATTTAGGCGGCATTCTTAAGCGATAGCCAACACCGCGCACAGTGTGAATTAGTGGTGGATCAAATGAGTCAACCTTCTTGCGCAGGTATGAAATATAAGTTTCGACAATTCCCATGTCACCACGGAAGTCGTACTGCCATACGTGATCAAGAATCTGTGCCTTTGACACAACGCGATCAGCGTTAATGATTAAGTAACGCAGTAATGCAAACTCAGTTGGTGAAAGATCAAGCATTTGACCGGCGCGAGAAACTTCATGTGTTGCCTCATCTAATTCAAGATCGGCAAAGCGCATTTTTTCATCATCAATTGCAATGTGGTCCACACCTGTGCGACGGAGAAGTGCGCGCAGACGAGCTACTAACTCTTCTAACGAAAATGGCTTAGTCATGTAATCATCGCCGCCAAGGGTCAAACCCTTAACTTTGTCTTCCATGCCATCTTTAGCTGTTAGAAATAGAACTCCTGTGTCGACGCCTTCGTTGCGAATCTTCTTGCATACTTCAAAACCATCTAGATCAGGCAGCATCACATCAAGAACCATTGCATGTGGCTTGAACTCTTCTGCAACACGGAGCGCCTCTGCGCCATTAGCTGCGGTGCGGACATCAAAGCCAACGAATCGAAGGCTTGTAGAAATCAACTCGCTGATGCTTGATTCATCATCAACGACGAGAATGCGCTGGGAGTTCTTTTCAATGGTTGTAGTCATGGCTAGAGAATGCTCTCATAACCTGAAAGTTTCCTGAGAATGGGTGGAAAGTACGCCTAATTTTCTTTGACTGAGCGGAGCAAAACCTGAGCAACATCTAAGACCTCAACGGCTGACTCTTTAGCGTTCATGCCATCTGAGGTCATAACGCGACAGAAAGGACAGGCAACAGCTAACTCAGTTGCTCCAGTGTTGATCGCTTCTTCAACTCGGTTGATGTTGATGCGTGTTCCAATTTTCTCTTCCATCCACATACGTCCGCCGCCTGCGCCACAACAAAATGATCGTTCCTTATTACGTGGCATCTCAGTCAGATCTGCACCAGTTGCTTCAAGAATTTCACGTGGTGGTTGATAGATCTCATTGTGACGACCTAAGTAACAAGGATCGTGATAAGTCATAGCAGTATGTGACATCTTGATTGGGATTAAACGCTTTTCGCGTAGTAATTGATTAAGAAGTTGTGTGTGGTGAACCATCTCAAGTTCAAAACCTTGTTGTCCGTAATCTCGACCAATTGTTGTGAAGCAATGAGGGCAGGTAACAACAACTTTCTTCTTACCCTTAGGTCGATCACCAAATGCTTCTTTAAAAGTTTCAATGTTTTCGCGAGAAAGAATTTGATACAAGAACTCATTACCGGCACGACGTGCAGGATCTCCCGTGCAAGTTTCCTTCTTACCAAGAACTGCAAAGTTAACCCCTGCCATATACAAAAGTTCTGCCACAGCCTTTGTTGTTTTCTTTGCGCGCTCTTCATAAGCACCGGCGCAACCAACCCAGAACAAGTACTCAACATCTTCTGGTAGTTGACCTTCAATAACATTGACCGGGAAATCACACTCTGCAATCCACGCTTCGCGATCTGTGCGATTAGCACCCCATGGATTTCCGGTCTTTTCTAGATTTCTAAATGTTCCACCTAGTTCAGATGGAAACTCTGATTCAACCAAAACCTGGAAGCGGCGCATATTAACGATGTGATCAATGTGTTCGATATCAACGGGGCACTCATTAACACAAGCACCACATGTCGTGCAGGACCACAAAACATCTAAGCTGATTGGTGAGTTTTCACCAACAAGTGCTTCATTTTCAACGGTTTTAGCAAAGGCGTGATCGCGCATAGCCATGATGAGAAGCTTGGGTGATAGTGGTTTATCGGTGTGCCACGCAGGACATTGCGACTGGCAACGACCACACTCAGTACACGATGTCATATCCAACAATCCCTTCCAGGATATGTCAGCGCGTGTGCCTAAACCAAAGACATCATCTTCTTTTGGATCTTCAAAGTTAATCTCTTCGCCATGTGAGAGCATCGGTGGAAGTGCGCCAAGAGAAGATTGCCCATCAGCGTTGCGGCGGTAAAAGATATTGAACGGTGCCAAGAAGCGGTGCCAAGCAATACCCATCGTAAAGTTTGTAGCAATAACAATGAACCAGGTCATTGATCCAACTATCTTGATTGTTGCAATTATTTGTATCCACGAAGTTAGTTGGGACAAGGTCATTGATTTGAACATGTCGGCTATAAACCAGGTGGTGATGTAGTGACGATTCCATGCCGTTTCATTAGAGAGTGCGCCTTCTAGTCCGCGCAGTGCGATCACACAGAAGACGATGAGAACGATTGTGAATTCAACGTAGTACGCCTTACCCATTCCAGAACCGGCAAAACGTGAACGCTTATTACGAAGTCGTGTTACCTGGCGGATTCCGATCAGTGCAACGATGCCAATACCAGTCGACCACGCGACGAGTTCGGTGATGTACTCATACACCCAGAAGTGACCAATGATTGGCAGCGCAAAGGTTGGATTAATCAATTGTCCGTATGCGGTAACCAAAGTTCCAAAGAGTGCAAAAAATCCAACCATTACAAACCAGTGAGCAAAACCCACTACGGTGAAGTTGAGCATCTTGGTGTGCCCAAAGACTTCACCAGCTGCCATCTTTAAACGCTTAGCTTTGTCATTGCTGCGCGTTGGATCTGGTTGACCCTTCTTATAGATACCAATTAACTTCTTGGTGCGAACAGCAAGAAGAACTAGAGCAACAAGGGTGATGCCGTAAGAAAGGCCTGCCAGTGCGAGGTTCATAGGGAGAGGGTAGGCAATAAAGGCGCATAGGTGTGTGTTCAACTAGACAGAAACCTGAGTCGCAACGACTCAACCTTTTGTGTATACTCGACTCAAGTTCGACAATCCTCGACCCTAAATCAGGCTCGAGAGGGATAAAAAGGAGCATACATAATGGCTAGAGCAGTCGGAATCGAC
>CANLAC010000075.1 GCA_947488645.1 Actinomycetota bacterium
AAACCCTTGTCATTGTCATTCTTTCAATTAGTTTCACAATCGCAGGGCTTGGTTCATCCTTCTTAGGGCCATCAGTTATGAACGCGGCAAATACACGCTCAAAGTTTCCATCCAGCGTTGTTATTGGCCAAATCGGAGTCATTAATATTGCACTCGTCTTTGTTATGCGATGGATTATCGCTTGGACAGCTCAGGCGACATCGCTTTCAATTGCACTGTGCATCCCTGCTTTAATGTTGCTGGTAGTTCCTAAGTTTTCTAATATTTTTAAAAAGGCTTAGTTCAACCTGAGCCTTCTGTGTTACCAGCATCTGCTGCCGAGACATCATCAATTCGATACTTCTCCATTGCTTTTGTAACAATGCTTTGCTTGATCTCACCCTGATTGCACAGTTGCTGCAAGACGGCAACAGCGATGGATTCTGCATCAACATTGAAGTGACGACGAAGTGCACCGCGAGTATCAGATAAACCAAAGCCATCTGTTCCAAGTGAGTAGAAAGGCTGTTGGACCCAAGGAGAAATCTGATCTTGCACAGCGCGCATGTAATCACTAACTGCAATTACTGGGCCCTTGGCACCATCTAACTTCTTGGTGATGTATGCGGTGCGCTTGTCTTTTGGATTGAGCAGGTTATGTCGATCTGTTTCTAGACCATCACGACGAAGCTCATTCCATGAAGTCACAGACCACACTGAAGCTTTGACGCCCCAATCATCTGCAAGAAGTTGCTGCGCTTTAAGTGCCCAGTTAACTCCCACACCTGATGCCAAAATCTGCGCACTCTTCTTGCGTGATTTTGGTGCTGGTGAGTACAGATAGATTCCCTTGAGCAAGCCTTCAACATCTAAGTTTTCTGGCTCAACTGGGTGAATATATGGCTCGTTATAAAGGGTTAAGTAGTAATAAATGTTTTCGCTGTTTTCACCATACATACGACGTAGACCATCTTTAACAATGTGCCCAAGTTCAAATGCAAATGCAGGATCATATGCAACAACTGCTGGGTTAGTCGCTGCAAGTAGCAGTGAGTGTCCATCTTCGTGTTGCAAACCTTCACCATTGAGTGTTGTACGTCCTGCTGTTGCGCCAACTACAAATCCTCGAACCAACTGATCTGCTGCAGCCCAGAATCCATCTCCTGTGCGCTGGAAACCAAACATGGAATAGAAGATGTAGATAGGAATCATTGGTTCATCATGAGTTGAGTAAGAAGATCCCACTGCAGTAAATGAGGCAACAGATCCAGCTTCATTAATACCTTCATGCAAAATCACACCCGAAGTTGATTCCTTGTAAGACAACATTAATTCACGGTCAACGGCTGTGTACTTCTGACCATGAGGAGAATAAATCTTCATTGATGGGAACAATGAATCCATACCAAATGTGCGAGCTTCATCAGGAATGATCGGAACAATGCGTGCGCCCAGTCCTGGATCCTTAACAAGATCCTTGAGCATGCGAACAAAAGCCATTGTTGTGGCGATCTCTTGATGGCCAGAACCACGTTTTACTGATTCATAAACTGAATCATCAGGCATTGTTAGTGGACGTGACTGTGTGCGACGACGTGGAATAGATCCACCGAGTTCGGCGCGACGCTCTGCCACGTACTTGGCCTCAGGAGAATCTGCTGCTGGCTTGTAATAAGGAGGTAAGTACTTATCCAAGGCAGAATCAGGAATATCTAGATGCAATGTGTCGCGGAACTTTTGAATATCTTCCAGAGTCATCTTCTTCATCTGGTGCGTTGAGTTACGACCTTCAAAGTGTGAACCAAGTGTCCAGCCCTTAACAGTCTTAGCCAAGATAACTGTTGGGCGACCATTCTTGGCAGTTGCCGCTGTGTAGGCAGCAAATAGCTTCTGATAATCATGTCCACCGCGCTTTAGATTCCAGATTTGATCATCATTCCAATTGGCAACCATTGCAGCGGTGCGAGGGTCGCGCCCAAAGAAGTTATCGCGAACATACTTTCCGGATTCAGCCTTAAATGTTTGGTAATCACCATCAAGGGTTTCATTCATTAACTTAACAAGTGCGCCTTCGCGATCTTGTGCCAGCAATGGATCCCAACCGCGACCCCAAACAACCTTAATAACATTCCAACCAGCTCCACCAAAAATTGATTCAAGCTCTTGAATAATCTTTCCGTTACCGCGTACTGGGCCATCTAGGCGTTGCAAGTTACAGTTAATAACAAAAGTTAAGTTGTCTAACTTCTCTCTCGTAGCAAGACCAATAGCACCTAATGCATCAACCTCATCTACTTCACCATCACCAAGGAATGCCCAGACGTTTTGATCACTTGTGTCTTTGATTCCACGGTTGTGGAGATAGCGGTTGTAACGTGCTTGATAAATTGCGTTAAGTGGTCCAATACCCATTGACACAGTTGGGAACTGCCAAAAATCTGGCATCAAACGTGGGTGAGGATAAGAAGAAAGTCCGCCACCTGGATGTGACAGTTCCTGACGGAAACCATCTAACTGATTTTCAGTTAAACGTCCTTCAAGAAATGCACGTGCATACATTCCAGGACTTGCGTGTCCCTGGAAGAAAATTTGATCTCCGCCACCTGCGTGATCTTGTCCGCGGAAGAAGTGGTTAAAACCAACTTCATAAAGCGCAGCAGATGATGCGTAGGTTGAAATATGTCCGCCCACTCCAACACCTGGACGCTGTGCTCGGTGAACCAACATTGCAGCGTTCCAACGGTTAATGCGTCGGATCTTGCGTTCTAAATCTTCATCTCCTGGAAATGGAGCTTCATGTTCTGGACTGATGGTGTTGATGTAGTCAGTTGCACGAAGCGCAGAAATTCCAACATTTTTTTCACGAGCATGGTGTAACAAGTTGAGCATTAGGTAGCGAGCACGTACCGGGCCAGCAGCTTTTAGGGCAGCATCAAAGGAGGCTCTCCATTCGGCCGACTCAGAAGGGTCGGTATCGACCAACTGTTCAATATTGAGATCCGGCGCCTCGAAGTTTTCGCTCATGTGCCTATTCTTGTCTGTACTGCCCCGTAAGTCGAAACTGAAAGGTGTGAAATTGAGCCAATTCCCCCTTGCGCTCAAGCCCGGCATTGTGTGGACTTAGCCTGTGCCTACACGGATGGGATTTGCCAAGGATGACCTGGTTCTAGAGGTCGGCTTTGATAGCGATTGTGATTCCACAATACGAGACCAGATCATGGCTATTACCGGCACCACATTTCTTGAGGACGCTGCAACTGAAGTCGTTGATGCTGTTGTGTTGTGGTGGCGTGACGGGGATGGTGATTTGGTCGATGAATTGATGGATGCACTTGCATACTTATCTGAAGTAGGACCGATTTGGGTCTTAACACCAAAGGCAGGTCGCGAACTACATGTTGAGCCAAGTGATATTCAAGATGCCGCACCGATAGCGGGGCTGAGTCAGACTTCAACAATTGCGCTCGCAGGGGATTGGTCTGCAACTCGATTAGTGGCACGTAAAGCGGGCAAGAGGTAAGTTTTGCCCATGACAACTATTGGACAAGCAGCACCAGATTTCACAATTCCGAACCAGCATGGAGAAGCAGTTTCACTCTCTTCTTTTAAAGGAAGCAAAAATGTTCTGCTGATGTTTTACCCATTCTCATTTACTGGTACTTGCACAGGCGAGCTCTGTGCATTACGTGATGATCTTTCACCATTTCAAAATGATGATGTGCAAGTTTTGGCAGTCTCATGTGACTCACCATTTACCCAACGCGTCTTTGCTGAGCAAGAGAATTATCAATTCCCAGTACTGTCAGATTTCTGGCCACATGGCGGCGTTGCAAAGACATACGGTGTCTTTGAAGAGTCAAAGGGTTGCGCACTTCGCGGCAGCTTCTTGATTGATAAAGAGGGCATTCTTCGCTGGGAAGTAAAAAATGGTTGGGCTGCGCGTGAAAACGCAGATTACAAGGCGGCAATCGCTGCTCTGTAAGCGTGATTTAGGAAATTGTGGGCTCGTAAGTTAAGATTTGAGTCTGCAATATCGGGTGCTTAGCTCAGTGGTAGAGCGTCTCGTTTACACCGAGAATGTCGGGGGTTCGAAACCCTCAGCGCCCACCAGTTCAAAGGGAGAAAAGAGTAAATGAAAGCATCTCCTAGCGACCAACGCTCGATTTTAGATATTCAGCGCTTTGATCAGCAGGCAACTTCCCTTCGCCACAAGGCTGCAAACCTTCCAGAGCTTGCAGATTTAGCCAGCACAACCGTTAAGGCAAATAACGCCCGAGATCTGCGCATTGCGGCAGAGACCGAGCTAAGTGATGTGAAGCGTGAGCTACTACGTGCCGAAGGCGACGTTGAGCAAATTGTTATGAGAATTACACGCGATGAAGCTCGTTTAATCGGTGGCAGCGCATCGCCAAAAGAGTTAGAACAGCTCCAACACGAGGTTGGAACACTGGGTGCTAGACGTTCAGAGCTAGAAGAAGTAGAACTTGAAATCATGATGCGGGTAGATGCGATCAATGAACGCATAACGACTCTCAAGGCAGAGGAAGCAGAACATGCTGCCGTTATTGCTGACCTTGAGATCCGTAAAGAAAATGCGATGGCCATTATCAATAACGGCTTAGATGCAATTGCTAAAGATCGCAGCGAAACTCTGCAAAGTATTGAAAAAGCTTTAGTTGATCTCTACGAAAAAATTCGCGACACAACAGGTGGAGCAGGTGCTGCAGCACTCCTTGGGGGAGCATGTGGTGGATGCAATCTTTCAATTAACACTGTTGAACTAAAAAGAGTTGCAGATTTAGCAGACGATGAAGTTGTGCGCTGTGAAGAGTGCCGCTGCATCTTGGTGCGAGGAGTTTAAATGGCACGTCACTTTCACTTAACTGCCGATGGTGGCTCTCGTGGCAATCCAGGGCCGGCTGGATATGGTTCTGTGATTACAGAAAACGGGAAAATCATCGCCGAGCTTTATGATTTTATAGGCGTTGCAACTAACAATGTTGCTGAATACAGCGGTCTTATTGCAGGTCTAACAGCGATCAATAAACTTGATTCAACTGCAACTGTTGATGTGAAGATGGATAGCAAGTTAGTAGTAGAACAAATGTCTGGCCGTTGGCAGATAAAGCATGCAGACATGCGCGTTCTGGCCCAATCTGCCCGCTCTGCACATAATCCATCACTAGTTACCTACTCATGGATCCCTCGTGATGAGAATTCACACGCAGATCGCTTAGCTAATAAAGCACTTGATCAGCAGGCAGGTGGCGGGGAAGTAGTACAGGTTCAGCAGAATTATCTAACAGAACGGTTGTTATCTACTGAAAAAGCAACAACTATCTATTTGATCCGACATGGCGAAACGGTCTTGACGCCCTTTAAGAAGTTTTCAGGAGATGGGCCTCTTAATCCGGAGTTAACAGATATTGGATTAGCTCAGGCTGAAAAAGTGGCAGCAGCTGTTGCGAAGTTAAATCCTGAGGTGATCATTGCTTCACCCCTTAAGCGCACAACTCAAACAGCAGAGGCTATTTCTCGCGCAACTGGGTTACCTATAGTTTTTGAAGAAACCTGGATTGAGTGCTCCTTTGGTATTTGGGATGGCTTATCAATAGATGAAGTCAAAGAAAAGTATCCAGCTGATTATCAAGGGTGGATATCTTCAACTGGTTTTGCTCCTCCTGAAGGGGAGTCATATGACAACGTTGCATTACGTATTGATGCCGCGCTTAATCAGATCGCAGCTGAGTACCCAGGTCAAAGAGTTGTTGTTGTTACTCACAACGGAACGATTAAGAGTGCAGCCAAGGTTGTGGTGGGCGCACCTGCCGAGTCCATCTTCCATATTGATGTTTCACCATGCTCGATCACAACGG
>CANLAC010000076.1 GCA_947488645.1 Actinomycetota bacterium
AGATCTGTAGACATAAGCGGCATTCTTACAAATGCAGGTTACGGCTGTGTTAACTACCCCTAGATTACAAAGAAATCAGCGTGATCGAGCAGGGTTCTTGGAGCTAAATCTTTCGTAATAACCGCGTTGGCACTTATTCGCGAGCCTTCGCCTATGGTGACATTTCCTAGCACGCGCGCACCAGCGCCAATAATCACATTATTTTCAATGGTCGGATGGCGGTTACCCTTTTCAATACCACGAGCACCAAGTGTTACATCGTGATACATCATCACATCATCACCAATAATTGATGTTGCGCCAATAACAACGCCCATACCGTGATCAATAAAGAACCTACGCCCGATTTGTGCTGCTGGATGAATCTCAATTCCTGTCGTCGAGCGGACCAAGTTGGAATGGATGCGCGCGACTAACTTAAAGCGGTGATTCCACAAGAAATGTGAAATTCGATGTCCCCAAATCGCGTGCACACCTGGGTATGCCAAAGCGACCTCTAAGCGATTGCGCGCTGCCGGATCATGACTGATCGCGTTATCAAGGTCTTCAATGATGCGATTTAGGATTGCCATTAATTAATCAACCAAATCCTCATAGAGAACTGTTGATAGGTAACGCTCACCATTTGAAGCACAGATAACAACAATGTTCTTACCTGCAAACTCTGGACGCTTTGCAACTTCCGATGCTGCCCACAATGTGGCACCTGATGAAATACCAGCAAGGAAACCTTCTTCTGCTCCTGCACGGCGTGCATACTTAATTGCATCGGCTGCCGTTGCATCCAAGATCTCATCATAAACAGTGCGATCTAAAACATTAGGAATGAAGTTTGCACCAATTCCCTGAATTGGGTGAGGTCCTGGCTCTCCACCATTTAAAATTGGTGAGGCAGCTGGTTCAACACCAAACACCTTAATTGCTGGGTTCTTTTCCTTTAAGAATCTGCCAGTACCAGTAATTGTTCCACCAGTACCAATACCTGAAATGAATGCGTCAACCTTGCCATCTAGATCGCGCCAGATCTCTGGTCCTGTTGTCTTGTAGTGAATTTCAGGGCCCGCTTCGTTTTCAAACTGACGAACTAACACAGCGCCAGATTCTGCAAGCTTTTCTGCAGCAGCAACTGCGCCCTTCATACCTTCAGCAGCAGGAGTTAACACAAGCTCTGCTCCGTATGCACGAATGAGCTTGCGACGCTCTTTTGATACAGATTCTGGCATTGTCATGATTGCCTTATAGCCACGAGCTGCAGCAACCATTGCCACTGCAATTCCTGTGTTTCCAGATGTTGCTTCAACAATTGTTCCGCCAGGCTTTAGCTCACCACTTGCCTCTGCTGCATCGATCATTGCAACTCCGAGGCGATCTTTCACAGATGATGTTGGGTTATAGAACTCGAGCTTTGCATAAACGTTTCCTGCAGCACCATCTGTAATCTTGTTGATACGCAGTAATGGCGTGTTTCCAAAAATCTCTGTAATACTGTTATAAGTCTTCATAATTCTCCCTGTAAATGTCGGTTTAATTGAAATGAAATTGGCTGCGAAAAAGCAAAAGTATTAGCAGCTGCAAGATGTAGACAGGCAGAAATCAACAACACGGTTTCGTGTAAATAACCAGTTGATGATCATAAGCATGTGCAAATTCTACCGAATTGAATTATTTAAGCGAGTTGCCAATCATTTGCAACTAGCGTTCATTCCAGCGTGAGGTCATTGGCAAACGACGATCTTTTCCAAAAGCACGGCCCGACACCTTGGTGCCAGGTGGATATTGGCGACGCTTGAATTCAGCCTTATCAACCAGAGAAATAACTCGGCGCACTAACTCCGGATCAAAACCATCGGCCAAAAGAGCTTCATATCCATGATCCTCATCAACGTATGCGCGCAGCACCTGATCTAGCAATGGATAGTCCGGCAATGAATCTGAATCCTTTTGATCTGGTCGAAGTTCCGCACTTGGCTCTTTAGTAATAGAGCGCTCAGGAATGGGTGGTGTTTCCCCGCGCTCTAACGCCACTGCATTTCGATATCTAGACAGCGCCCACACATCTGTTTTGTAAATATCTTTAATCGGTGCAAAACCACCCACAGCATCGCCATAAAGAGTTGAATACCCAACAGCTAGCTCGCTCTTATTACCTGTTGCTAAAACAAGGTGGCCTTCTTGGTTTGATATACCCATCAGCGTTGTGCCACGAACACGTGCCTGCAGATTCTCTTCTGCCAAACCCTTTAAAACCAGGTTGTCCATATAGGTATCAACCATTGGTGCAATCGGAGTGATTCTGAAGTGAATACCGGTGGCATCTGCCATCGCCTGTGCATCTTCAACAGAATGGCCGGAAGAGTACTTACTCGGCATCGCAACACCGTTAACCCGCTTTGCACCAAGTGCATCAATTGCAATTGCAGCAACGAGTGCTGAATCAATTCCACCTGAGAGTCCAAGGACTACAGATTTAAATCCATTCTTACCCACATAATCACGAAGCCCCATCACAAGGCCCTGCCACATTTCGGCTTCATCTGAAAGTCGTGTGGCAATTACTGAATTGGCTGGGACCGAATGGGAAGTTGGTTCTTCTGAAATCACAACATCTGGCTTTGAGCTGCCTTCACTGCAATCAATATCAATCACAATGAGTTGATCATCAAACTGGGCGGTGCGGGCAAGTACTGATCCATCTTTGCCAACAACAATGCTGTCGCCATCAAAGACCAAATCATCTTGGCCACCTGTCATGTTGACGTAGGCAACTGGTGCTCCAATTTCCTTCGCCCGCTTTTGGACAAGCCCTAATCGCACATCATCCTTATTGCGTTCAAATGGAGATCCGTTAGGAACTACTAAAAGACCTGGGGTGCGCGCTTTGATTGAATCAAGTGAGTGCCAAATGTCTTCACAGATCGCAACTGCCACATCAACACCATGGATGCGAACAACCAGAGTTTGATCCCCTGCTACAAAGTTTCTAAACTCATCAAAGACGCCGTAGTTAGGCAGATGGCGCTTTACATATCTCGCTTTAATTTTTCCCTCATGGATTACTGCAACGGCGTTCTTTGGGCCTTGGTCTAAGTAACCGACGACGGCAACGATGTCACCGGTGATTGCGGCAGCAATCTCTTCAACAGCTCGAATGCTGGCTGCTTGAAAAGATGGTCGAAGTGCTAAATCTTCAACGGGATATCCGGTCACGATCATCTCGGGGAAAACAATCA
Organism: Actinomycetota bacterium; assembly: GCA_947488645.1. Classification (GTDB taxonomy): domain Bacteria; phylum Actinomycetota; class Actinomycetes; order Nanopelagicales; family Nanopelagicaceae; genus Planktophila. The sequence goes on from CANLAC010000076.1 coordinate 3,231, forward strand.
GATTGGCACCCTGTGCCTGTGCGCTCTTAACAGCCTCGGCAATCAGCCCAGCATTGCCCGCAAGGTCACCAACCGTTGGGTTGATTTGGGCTAGCGCCACGCGCAACTTCATTTTTCAAGTGTAACGGGGGTACCCTTTGCCTTGTACCCGGGGACTGCTTCAGGCGGCTTCGAGGAGAGGAAACAATGGAAACTTTGTATGGCGGCGCCTTGCACCGACGCGTCACAATTCTGGATTTGGCCGCAGCCAAAGAGCGCGGTGAAAAGTGGGCAATGCTTACTTCCTATGAATCCATGACCGCTGAAATCTTTGATGAGGCAGGTATTCCGGTTCTGCTAGTTGGCGATAGCGCTGGCAACAATTTTCTGGGTGAAGAGAACACAATTCCAGTAACAGTAGATGAGTTAATTCCTCTTGCAAGAGCAGTCGTCCGCGGATCACAGCGAGCAATGGTTGTTGCAGATCTGCCCTTTGGCTCCTATGAAGCATCCCCCGAATTAGCCCTTGCCACATCGATCCGTTTTTTCAAAGAGTCGGGAGTTATGGCGGTAAAGCTAGAAGGTGCTCATATAGAGACTGTAAAGAAACTAACCGCTAGTGGAATTCCAGTAATGGGTCACTTGGGCTTAACTCCCCAATCAATGCATCAATTAGGTGGTTACAAAGTTCAAGGTCGCACAGATGGCGATGTAATTCTGGAGGCTGCAAAAGCACTTCAATCAGCCGGGGCTTTTGCCATTGTCCTAGAACTTGTCCCTGCTGAATTAGCTGCCCGAATCACCGCTGAATTAAAGATCCCAGTTATCGGAATCGGTGCCGGGGTTAATTGCGATGCACAGGTCCTTGTGTGGACCGATCTCATGGGCATCACCAAAAAGGCCCCAAAATTAGCTAAGGCATATCGCAACTTGCGAGCCGAAATGTTGGCTGCAACAACTGAGTTTGCCGATGATGTTCGCACCGGTAACTTCCCCACAGAGGCCCAAACCTTCAACTAGGGTTGCCGTGTGGCAAATTTTGCGATCGATCTAGCACCACTGAGAAAGTCCAAGGACTTTTCCCTCCTATGGGCTGCTGGTCTGATCTCTTACTTCGGTTCGATGATCACCTACGTGGCAGTTCCTTTTCAGATTAAAGAGTTGACCGGCTCTTATGTGGCAGTGGCAATAAGCGGCCTAGTTGAGATCGTCCCTTTAGTCATCTTTGGTCTCTATGGCGGCGTCCTAGCCGATGCTCTGGATCGTAAGAAACTGATCTGGGTGACTGAGCTTCTGTCCTTACTTTTCACCGTAATTCTGCTGATTAACTCCATGATGGATTCGCCTAGTCTGCTTCTGATCTACATCGTTTCGGGATTGTTCGCCGCTGTAAGTGGCTTGCGACAACCAGCAATGCAGGCCGCTTTGCCACGACTAGTCGATCACGAGGATATGACCGCCGCAGCTGCCTTAATGAGTCTTCGTTGGCAGGTGGGTGTAATCGTTGGACCTGCTATTGGTGGAATTTTGATTTCCTCATATTCAGTTGCAGTTGGATATGCCGCAGATATTGCCACCTTCATAATTTCAATCGCCCTGATTGCCTTTATGAAAAACATCCCACCCTCGCACGAGGCCGAAGCCCCATCCCTGTCAGCATTAATTGAAGGGGTCAAATATGCATTTAGTAGAAAGGATTTGTTGGGAACTTATCTCATTGATTTGGCCGCCATGTTTTTTGCGATGCCAACTGCGTTGTTTCCATTTTGGGCAGATCAGTTAGGTGCCCCATGGGCCCTGGGTCTGCTCTATGCCGCCGGCACAGTTGGTTCGATTGCAATTGTTCTGACAAGTGGATGGGCCAAGAATGTTCACTTCTATGGCAGGGCGATTATGTGGGCAGCGATCGGATGGGGTGTAGCAATTGCATTGTCGGGCATGACGAATTACCTCTGGCTGGTCTTGCTCTTTCTTTGCTTGGCCGGGGCATCAGACATGGTCAGCGCCCTGTTTAGATCTGCGATGTGGAACCAAACAATCCCCGACAATCTTCGAGGACGTCTTGCCGGAATCGAATTACTTTCATATTCATTGGGGCCACTAGCCGGTCAGATGCGTGCAGCTTCAATGGCGGCGGCTACTACGTTGAGTTTTTCAGTAACAAGTGGTGGAATCATTTGTGTCATTGCGGTCGTATTACTGGCCAGTTTTTTGCCAGATTTTAGAAAATTCGACATCCGAACCAACAAATATGCCCTCGAAAACCAGAAAATGGCGGAAAAACTACGCCTAAACCCTCAATCCAAGGACGAGAATTCCTAACTTGACACATTTTTGCGGGATTTTTACAAATTTCGGCGACATTAATAAGTAACAGATTTAAAAAACCATGAAATTTTCACAAATGCATAAATAAAATAAAATATAAATTTGCGACACGCGCTAAATTATTTGTCACAAAATGTTGGCATTTTTGCCCAAATGATGTCACGCTTATCCACGAACAGGTTTGGGTGACGGATCCGAACCATTCCGATAGGAGAAGTACGTGGCCGCAGCAAAGAAAGCAGCACCAAAGAAGCGTCGCAAGAAGGCAGCAGCACCAGCTGCACCAAAGAAGCG
>CANLAC010000077.1 GCA_947488645.1 Actinomycetota bacterium
GCTGGGCACATCGCTCATGGGAAAGCCCCCATGCAAGTCCGGCTATGAATCCAGATCTAAATGAATCGCCCACACCAGTTGGGTCGGTCTTGGAGTTCTCTTTGGGGCAGCCAACTTGAACAAATTCCCCGGCCGCACTTTCAACCTTTGCACCTTTTGAACCTAAGGTCACCACTCGATATTTGACGCGTTCTAAAATTTCGCGATCTGTCCAGCCCGTTTTTTGCATGGCAAGAGCAAGTTCATACTCATTGAGAAACAGATAGGCCGCACCCTCAATCAGCAACTTAATTTCTTCACCAGTCATACGCGCCATTTGCTGTGAAGGGTCTGCTGCGAATGCAATGCCCTGCTGGCGACAGACTTCAGAGTGGCGCAGCATTGCTTCTGGATCATCAGGTGAAATCACCATCATGTCCAAACGCCCAACCTTTTCCATAATGGGGGTTAATTCGATATTTCGAGCTTCAGACATTGCACCTGGAAAAAAGGATGCGATTTGATTGAGCTCTTGATCAGTTGTCACAACAAAATGTGCGGTGTGAAGTGTCGTTGATACCAAAGCGTGTGAAGTATCAACACCATGACGTGAAAGCCAGGCATCGTAATCAGCCCAGTCTTTACCAACAGCTGCAATCAAAATTGGATTTAATCCAAGTACACCCATTCCAAAAGCGATGTTTGCCGCACACCCTCCACGGCGAACATCCAAACTATCTACCAGAAATGAAAGAGAGACTTTCTCGAGAGAACCGGCGACGAGTGAATCTGAAAATTTTCCTGAAAAGGTCATTAAATGATCAAGACCAACAGAGCCCGCTACACCAATTTTCATGTGGGGATACTAATGCGAAAAGCGCAGATACTTAGTTAAATGAATCGCCACATGCACAAGAACCTTGTGCTTGAGGATTATCAATAGTAAACCCCTGCTTTTCGATTGTGTCAACGAAATCGATTGTTGCCCCTGAAAGATAAGGATCACTCATCTTGTCGGTAATCACCTTGACTGGGCCGAATTCGCGCACGATGTCACCATCCATGTTGCGGTCATCAAAATAGAGCTGGTACTTAAGGCCTGAACATCCACCTGGCTGCACAGCAACGCGAAGATTCAGATCATCGCGTCCTTCTTGAGCTAGCAAAGCAGACACCTTTGCGGCGGCCACATCAGTTAGCTGAATTCCAGTTGTTGTCGTTGCTTCAGTTGTCATTGCACTCTCCTTGATTGACTCCTGGACAAAGCCTACTCCCCCCGTGTCCGGCAAGCGAGTTGAGGAGCGGTTCAACACGGCCTCTATAGTTATGCCATGAGTACTAATGAGAGCAAGGGTCGTCCAACCCCGAAGCGCAAAGAAGCAGAGTCAAAACGCAAGGTCTCTTCCCTCGCGCCGATCATCACTAAAGATCAGAAGCGGGCTTCCAAGACACTGAGTAAGCAAGATCGAATGGCTCAACGCGCTGCATATCTTCGCGGAGATGAAGCTGCTTTGCCACTTAGAGATCGTGGGCCTGCTCGTCGCTTTGTCCGCAATTATGTGGATTCTCGTCGCTCAACTGGTGAATATTTCCTACCAACAATTTTCGTTGTTCTAGTTTTGACACTCTTTCCCGTTCCAGCTATTCAACTGGGCGCCATCGCACTGATGTATGCGATGTTAATCATCGCAGTTGTTGATGGAATTCTTCTGTCTAAGAAAATCCGCAAAGCGGTAGAAGAGCAATTTCCTGGAACAGCAACAAAGGGTCTAGGAATGTATGCCTGGCTTCGATCAACACAGATGCGACGCTTACGTGCGCCTCACCCTCAAGTAACAATTAGTAAAAAGAAAAACTAAGCGCGAGGATTCGGGCTTTCATTCTTCTTAGCATCGCGCTCTGGAAGAGTGCCAAGTGCTGCGTCAATTGCCTTCATGACATCTGCATCTAGCTTTACACCAGATGCCTTCACGTTTTCCCTGACCTGCTTTGGCTTGGTAGCACCCATGATGGCACTAGACACATTTGGATTTTGAAGAACCCATGCAATAGCGAGCTGGCCCATAGTTAATCCAACACCGTCTGCTATTGGCTTCAGCTTTTGAACCGCTTCCAAAACCTCTTCGCGCATCCAACCCTTGATCATGTTTGCGCCACTGCCCTTGTCAGTTGCGCGCGATCCTGCTGGTGCTTTCTTTCCAGGCAAGTACTTACCAGTCAAAATTCCTTGAGCCATTGGCGACCACACGATTTGGCCAATGCCCTCTTTTTGAGACAGCGGAACAACTTCAGCCTCAATAACACGCCATAGAGCTGAATACTGTGGCTGGCTTGAAACAAAGCGGTTGTAACCGCGAGCATCTTGAACTGCTAATGCTGATTTGATTTGCGCGGCGTTCCACTCAGAAAAACCAATGTAATGAACCTTGCCGGCACGGATTAGATCATCAAAAGCACTTAATGATTCTTCAACTGGAGTCTCATAATCAAAGCGGTGCATCTGGTAGAGATCGATGTGATCTGTCTGAAGTCGCTTCAGGGATGCGTTACATGACTCGATGATGTGCTTACGCGAAAGTCCGCGATCATTTTTGCCTGAACCTGTTGGCCAGTAAACCTTTGTGAATAATTCATATGACTCGCGCTTTACGCCTTTTAGAGCCTTGCCCAAAACTGTTTCAGCCTTGGTGCCCGCATAAACATCTGCTGTGTCAAAAGTTGTAATGCCAACTTCAAGGGCTGCTTTTACACACTTGATAGCTGCATCTGATTCGATCTGGTTTCCGTGAGTGATCCAGTTTCCGTATGAGATTTCAGAAACGTACATTCCGGTACTGCCAAGGCGTCTGTATTCCATGATCGGTAGCGTACGACGAGCGCGCCTAGTTGCCAAGCCCAAAGGGTTATGGTTTGGTTCGCCTACAACTTAATAGCTCACTTGGTAGGGGAAGTTCGGTGCAAATCCGACGCTGACCCGCAACCGTGAATCTCTATCGAGATAAGTCGGATTACCTAGCAAGTGCAGATGAGACAAACACCCGCCGAGGTTTGCGGGGTGTGCTCCTACCACTAGAAGTGTCGAGTAATTCGTCCTACCTATGTGCGGTTCACTCCCTGTGAGACTCTTTCATATTCGAGAGGCCCCACAGCAATGAAGTTCAAAATAGTTCTAGCAATGATTCTAATCTCCACGTTCATTACGCCCTCTGCGCAAGCTGCAGAAAAGGGTTGGCGTTACTGGGGATATTTCCAAGCAGCTCCAAGCAAAACAGCATGGACCGCTGCAATGACAGGACCCACAGTTGATATTGCCGATGGCTCTGTTGAAGGTTGGTCATTTGTGTTTAGTTCAGATGACATTCCATCTGTCGAGCCACGAGTAAAGCCTGATTTCAAGAAGATTTGCGCTGGTGTTAAGGCAGATAAAGACACCAAGCGAATTGCAGTCGTAATTGATTTTGGCTCCTCGTCCTATTCACCAAAGGGTGAAAAGGTTAAGAAGACAATTACAACCTGTGTTCGAACCGCAAAGGAATCCCAAGGCATCGATGTCTTAGGACAAGTTACCAAAATCCGTGCGGCAGGTTCAGGTTTGATTTGTGGTTTAGCTGGTTACCCAGCCAAGGAGTGCGGTGTTGAAATCGCAACTCCAAAAGCACTCATCAAGAAGTAGTTAATGAAAAAACTGTCGCTGCACCCACTGACTTGGTGGATATGGGCTATCGGTTTGGCTATTGCAGTCATTCGATTTGATGGCACTGTATTTACCATTGCTTGTGTGGGTGCAGTTGCAGTTGTTGTTTTCACCAACCGCGACAATGCCCCTTGGGGCAAGAGTTTTAATTGGACCTTGAAATTATCGGCCTGGATTTTGCTTGTGAGAACAATCATCGGAGTCCTGATCGGTGTTCCAATTCCTGGAACAACTCTTTTCACACTCCCGATACTGCCACTGCCTAGCTGGATGCCTGGCATTCGCATCGGTGGAACTGTTACCGCAGAGCGGTTAACGTCGGCTCTTACTGAAGGTGTTTTAATTTGCGCGATCATCGTCATCTTTGGTGCAGCGGCCTCACTCACAAGCCCACACCGTTTATTGCGAGTACTCCCTGTCTACATCTATGAATTCGGTATCTCGATAGTCATAGCAACTTCAGTGTTGCCACAACTTGTCACTTCGGTATCCCGCATTCGCCAAGCACAAAGACTGCGCGGACAATCTTTGCGAGGCTTTGCCTCATGGCGACGAGTTGCTATTCCTTTACTTGAAGAATCTCTTGCTAGATCTTTGGACTTGGCCGCTGCGATGGATAGTCGAGGCTATGGCGTGAGCAAAAAGCGCTCTCGATACCGTCCCATCAAATGGCGTCCTGCTGACTCTGCAGTTGTTTTCTCTGCGCTGATTGTTCTTGGTTTATCATGATTAAGTTTTCTAATGTTTCTCTCATTTATCCAAATTCAACAACGACAGTTCTTGAAGACTTAAACCTTGAAATTGCCGAAGGTGAAATGGTTCTAGTCATTGGTCCAACCGGATCTGGTAAATCATCACTACTGCGTCTGATAAACGGATTGGTTCCTCATCACACGGGGGGAATCTTGGCCGGAGATGTAAGTGTTGATGGGCACTCAACTCAACTGGTTAAACCCGGAGGAATGGCCCACCTAATTGGCATTGTTGGTCAAAATCCTGCAAATGGTTTTGTTGCAGATACTGTGGAAGAAGAGCTGGCCTTCGGGATGGAAACTTTAAATCTCCCACCAGATGTCATGCGCAAGCGCGTTGAAGAGGTCTTAGACCTATTAAGTCTTTCGCCATTGCGTGATCGAAGTATTGCAACCCTTAGCGGCGGAGAACAACAAAGGGTTGCTATTGGCTCGGCCTTAGTTGCTCACCCAAAAGTCTTAGTTCTAGATGAACCCACTAGTGCATTAGACCCAATAGCCGCTGAAGAAGTGCTCTCTATTTTGCACCGCCTAGTCCATGACTTGAGTCTTACAGTTGTAATCGCCGAACATAAGCTAGAGCGAGTTATTCAATTTGCAGACCGGATTGTTCACATCAATGGTGTTGGCGTGGCACAAGTTGGCACCCCTGAAGAAATCTTGATGCACTCACCTATCGCACCGCCAATCGTTCACTTGGCTCGGGCACTCGGCCTAAAGGAGATCGGTGTCTCTGTTCGCGAAATGCGAAGAATGACCGCTGAGATCAGAGACAAAGATTATGCTCCAAGTGATGTAGTCAAAGCTGCTGCTGGAGAACCCATCATTAAAGTACGAGATCTCTCCGTGACGTATGACGGCAACCATGCTCTGAAATCAGTGAGCACAACAATTTCAAGCAATGAAATCGTTGCAATTATGGGACGAAATGGCGCGGGAAAGAGTTCACTTCTTAAATCCCTTGCAGGAATTTCAGATTTAAGCTCTGGCTCTGTTGATGTTTCTGGAGCTAATCCACAAAACCTTAAAGGCAAAGAGCGTAGAACTTCTATCGGTTTCATTCCGCAAGAACCAAGTGATCTTTTGTATGGACAGAGCGTGCTAATTGAGTGCGAACAGGCTGATAAAGATAACCAAATACCGAGCGGGACTACCGCTCAGATATTGCAGCAGTTGGTTCCCGGAGTTTCTCCAACAACTCACCCACGTGATTTGTCGGAAGGTCAACGATTAGGCCTTGCGTTAAGCATTGTTTTGTCATCAAATCCTGCTGTGTTGATCCTTGATGAACCAACTCGTGGTCTTGATTATCAAGCAAAGAAAGAGCTCACAAAAATACTTATTGAGTTTGCTCGAGCGACGAATAAATGCGTAGTTCTTGCTACTCACGATGTCGAGTTAGTAG
>CANLAC010000078.1 GCA_947488645.1 Actinomycetota bacterium
AAGTCTTTGCAGGGAATGTGTCGCGGATACCGCCACCATTTTGAATTGCAAAGTCTGTCTTGTACTTAGCGCGCATCAAGTCTGCGATGTAGTTACCCATTGGTGTTTCACCTGAACGCTCTACAGCCGGTGATCCTCCACGTGGGAATACTCCTGAAACTTGACCGATCTTTACATCAAGCTTTGCAGATAGTTGATCCTTGTACTTCTTAACCATTGCAGCAGCTGCAACATCTTGTGTTGTAACTGTTGAAACAACACTTGTGTTAATTGTTGGTGCTGCAGCCTTTAGTACGTGCTGGATTGACTGACCAACAACTTTTCCGTACTTCATGCAAATCTGAGTACGTGTGTACTCAACACCTGCGTTACGAACCTGTCCTAGAACAGTTGGTGCAACGCGTGGGCTGCCTGGGATTACAGATGCAAATGTCTGGTGGCTGTGACCACCGTAGATTGCTGCTGCACCCTTGATTTGTGAAGCAAGTGAGTTAAACAGACCCTTTGCAACGCCATCTGCATTTTCCAACCATCCCTGGTGGATTACTGCGATAACAACATCTGCGCCAGCTGCTTTTGCCTCAGCGATAGCTGCGTTAATTCCGGCTACGCCTGGGTTAATAACAATGGTCTTCTTTGCTCCTGATGCATCCTTGTAGTCAAGGTTTCCAGGAAAGACCTGTTCAATTGTCTCTGGTGTATTTGAGCCAACGACACCGATCTTTACGCCGCCGCGCTCAACGATTGTGTAGTTCTTAGCCTGCTTAGTTCCTGACTTAAGAGCATCTAGAGCACCTTCGCTGTAGTTAGAAACTACCCACTGGAAATCAGATGCACCAATTACCTTGTTGACGTGATCGATGTTGCGATCATGTTCGTGGTTACCAAATACTGAAACATCAAGCTTGGCTGCATTTAGTGTTTCAATCGTTGGTAGCTCTTCAAACTCTGTTGAGATTGGAGGAGCAGCACCAATGTTGTCACCAGATGAAACCGCAATGGTTGCTTTGTTTGCTAGGCGATCTGCATCCCAGTTGCTTGTGAGAAGTGCGGCACCAAAAGAGCCACCCACTTCAATAGCACCGTGGAGGTCGCTGAGTTGTAGAACTTGAACAGCCTTATTTGCGGAAGATGCAACTGTTGCAAGTTGTGCAGCGGTGTAGCTCTTGCTTGATGCAGTTGGCTTTGAGAAACCATAAGCGTTAACAGCCTGAACAACAGGTGTACCCGCTGGTTGACCAGCAACGACTGGCATTGTTACTACAGAGTTATTCTTGATTGGGACAAAGATTGGGCATGAACCAGCACCAGCTGAAACAACATGGCCGATAACACCTGGTGCGACATCTGCGCCAGCTACCCAACGAACAACGACGCCTTTAGCGCCAAGATAAGAGGTAACACTTGTTGGAGCGTTAGGCAACGAATATGTATTTGCCTGCGCTGATGGAACTAGTAATGAAACTAGTAGCGATGTAGCAAGGGCTAGTGAGCCCAGGCTAAAGATTTTGCGTGAAAAGAGGGTTTTATTCATATGTGTATCTAATCAGAGCGAATTTTCGATCGCACACTTAAATGGTTACGACATGGTTGCGAGAAGGTGAAAAGTTACAGTCCAGCGTGCTTAAGCAACTCTGCACGGTCCACACTCTTAACCCGAGGTTTACCCTTTGCCTCGCCAGCTGCAACCTCTGCCTCATTAATCTTTTGCCAGTGCTCTTGTGAGACAACAACTTGGTGGGTCAAGATCTCCGAAACATCGCCAGCGTTCTTTGGCTTTTTTAGATCTTCAACCAACAGCTCTATAACCGCTGCTGCATCTGACTTATTAGTACCGATAACCCCAGATGGACCACGCTTTGCCCATCCGACAACATACAAATTATCTTTTACGCGGCCATCAGAGTTAACAACCTTGCCGTTTTCATACGGCACACCTTCGATGCCATGGGCTTGATACCCGATAGCGGTAATAACAAGACCACACTTAATAGTTACATCTCCGTCTGGGGTTGAATACACAACTCCCTCTACGCGATCTGTTCCAAGTATCTCTTTTGGAGTGTGCTGGAATAGAAATTCCATGGTGCGCTCATGCTCACTCTTTGGATTTTCCGCAATCAACAACATCGCATCCAAGTTGCTCTTCACATCTTTTTCGGGTGAATCACCTGCGCGAACAATTGCGGCTTCAATATCAGCCTTATTGATAACTACATTTGTGTGCTCAAGCTTTGGAAGTTCGCGAAGTTCAGGTGATGTAAAGGCTGCATGCTCTGGGCCGCGACGAGCACTCACATAGACCTTGCGGATGTTGCTCTGCTTAAAGGCATCAATTGCATGATCTGCCGTATCTGTTGGATCTAACTCACTTGGTTCTAGCGCCAACATACGCGCAACATCCATTGCAACGTTACCTGCACCGATTACAACCGCGGTGTTTGAATCTAGTGGTGTATCAACACCAACAAAATCAGGATGAGAGTTGTACCAAGGAACAAAAGTGGCTGCAGATAATGATCCGCGCAGGTTTTCACCTGGTATTCCAAGAGTCTTTCCTAGTGAAGATCCGGTTGCGATAATGACCGCGTCATACTTTTCTTGAAGTTGGGCAACTGAAACATCGCTGCCAATTTCTACATTTGCAAATAATCTAAAGGTTTCTTGGGATGCAATCTTTTCAAATACCTTAGAAACAGTTTTAATCTTTGGGTGATCTGGTGCAACACCGCTTCGAACCAAGCCCCATGGGGTTGGTAGGCGCTCAATCATGTCGATTTCAAACACTCGATTGTCATCAGCAAGGTTTTGGAGAGCTTGCGCAGCGAAATAACCTGCAGGTCCTGCGCCAACAATTGCTATTTTAAATGTAGGCAACAGATCTCCTTGATTGGTATTACTTGCGGAGACGAGGAGATTTGAACTCCTGAAGGCTTTAACACCTTACCTCGTTAGCAGTGAGGCGCACTCGACCGGGCTATGCGACGTCTCCTTGTACGGGTGAAGTTTACCGCAACCGATTGGCTCCGCTACTCCCGCCTTGTAGGCTAGATATATGGAAAATTCAGATAAGGCGTTAGATAGAGGCGCAAAGCGTGTTTACGATGTTGCACCATCTCCAGCATTTGCAGAGTTCATGGCAACAGGCTGGGCACCAACACCTTTAACTGGAATTCATCAAGATGAAGTTATCGCGCACTGCATCGAGCGCCGTGAGAAGTTATCTGCAGCCTTTACTGGATTACGTTTAGTACTTCCAAGCGGTGCAGCAAAGCAACGTAGCAATGACACTGATTACTTATATCGCCCACACACAGCTTTTGCCTACTACACCGGTGTGCAAGGTGTTGAAGCAAATCCACATTCAGTTTTAGTAATGGAGCCAAGCGGCTCTGGGCATTCACCAATTCTTTTTATTAATCCACGATCAACTCGCGACACCCCTGCTTTCTATACAGATGCTAAAAACGGTGAGCTCTGGGTTGGCCGTCGCTTCACAACCGAAGAAGCTTCTGAGCGTTATGGGATTGAAGTCCGCGAGATTGCAGAGTTAGAAAAGTTCCTTAAGGGAAGGAAATCTGCTGCCCTTCATGGTTTTGATGAAGTAGTTGATTCAACCGTTAAAGAGCACGCTCGCGATGCTGAATTACTTGAGTATGTTTCAGTTGCTCGGTTAATAAAAGATGATTACGAAATTGCAGAGATGCAAAAGGCAGTAGATGCAACTCATCGTGGGTTTAATGATGTTATTCGCGCACTTCCTGCAGCGGTCACTACCCCTCGCGGAGAACGAGTTGTAGAGGCTGCTTTCTTTGGACGCGCACGTATTGAAGGAAATGATCTTGGATATAACACCATTGCAGCATCTGGCTCACACGCATGTGTGTTGCACTGGAACCGTAATGACGGTGCTGTGAATAGTGGAGATCTGTTACTCCTAGATGCTGGTGTTGAAGTTGATTCCTACTACACCGCAGATATCACTAGAACATTGCCTATTAATGGAAAATTCACACCAGCACAGCGCGCTTTATACATGCTTGTCTATGAGTCACAAAAGGCAGGTATTGCAGCAATAAAACCAGGTGAAAAGTTCTTGGCAATTAACAAAGCTAGCCACACAGTTTTGGCACAAGGGCTCATTGATATGGGAATTATCAAGATGAGCCTTGAAGAGGTTATGGATCCAGCAGTTGGATTCCATAAGCGTTGGACCCTGCATGGTGTTAGCCATATGCTCGGTATGGATGTTCATGATTGCGCTCACGCTCGCGCAGAACAGTACCGCGATGGAATATTAGAAGTAGGAATGTGTTTAACGGTTGAACCTGGTCTTTATATTCAACCTGATGATGAACTCTTTCCTGCTGAGTACCGCGGCATTGGTATCCGTATTGAAGATGATGTGGTTGTGACAGAAGATGGCTGCCTTAACTTAAGCGAGCACATCCCTCACCACCCAGATGAGGTTGAAGCCTGGATGGCTTCTCTACGCTAACTGCAAACCAATCCACGCAGCTAACAAACCAAAACCTAAGGACATAACTAGGTTTGCCGCTGCCTCTTTATATCTCTTCAATTCATAGGCAAGATAAATATCCAACATAAATGTTGACCATGTCGTGAATGCCCCTGCAAAACCAATTGCAAACAAGTCATGGACTTGCTCAGATTTCCCATAAGTTAATCCCAAAAAGAAAGAGCCAAGGATGTTTACCGTAAAGATTCCGTATGGCTTGGTTGTGAACTTCCGGATGTATTGATCTACCGCAAAACGCAATGGCGCTCCAACTGCTGCACCTAATATCACAAGAAATACATTCATGAGCGCACCGGAACTACTTTTCTAGCCAACGGCAAGAGCACAACAACAATTACTAAAGAGAGGATCACGTTCTGAAGTAAGAACGCAAACCCCCCTTCGCGTGGTTCTAAGGATTGTGCGGTAACAGCTGAAAATGTAGTCAGCCCTGCGCAGAATCCTGGTAGTAAAAGTAAGCGTAATTCAGTGATTCCGCGACGCTCCATGACAACCAAGAGAATGGCGGCGAGTGCAACGCCTATAAGGTTTGCAGCTAATGTTCCAGCACGATCATTAGGAAATATCTCGCCTAATCCAAAGCGCGACAAAGTTCCAGCGATACCGCCCACTGAGACCAACACTAAGGATTTCAGAGGGGTAATGCTTTCTTGCCAACACTTGACACTAATCTGGTAATCACGCTGATTATTAACGCTGCAAAGATTGCAGCCCAGAAGTTTTCAACCTCTAGTTTGTCACTCCATCGTGAAACCAGCATCAGCATCGATGCGTTAACGACTACAAGAAATAGACCAAGTGTCAGAATGACTGCTGGAAGTGTGAGAAGTTTTAGCAAAGAACCCAGCGTTGCATTGAGCAAACCAAATAGCAGTGCCACCCATAGGTATGTTGTGAGACCACCTTGGACGTTAATCCCAGGAATTAAAACTGTGGCAACCCAAAAGGAAAGTGCCAATGCGGCCCAACGGACCAATAACGTCATGAAGAAATTATAAGCCCTCGCGCTTGCGGATCTTTGTACCTAACCAGCGAACTGGATCGTACTTAATATCTGCAACGCGCTC
>CANLAC010000079.1 GCA_947488645.1 Actinomycetota bacterium
TCCCAGCAGAGTTCCACTCACAAACAGGTGTTGAAGCAGCGATGACGATTTATCACCAGATGCAGGCAGCCGGAAAGACATCTGATGACATAAAGAAAGTCACCATTCGCACCCATGAGGCATGTATCCGCATCATTGATAAAAAGGGACCGCTAAATAACCCAGCAGATCGCGATCACTGTATTCAATACATGACGGCGGTTCCCTTTATCTTTGGTCGTTTAACTGCACGTGATTACGAAGATGACATCGCAGCTGATCCACGCATTGATGCCTTGCGCGAGAAGATCGTGTGCGTTGAAGATGCTAGCTACACAGCTGACTATCACGACCCAGGAAAGCGTTCTATTGCTAATGCAATAACAGTTGAATTCAATGATGGCAGCTCATTTGATGAGGTAGCAGTTGAGTACCCACTGGGTCATGCACGCCGCCGCGTTGAGGGAATCCCGCTACTTATTGAAAAGTTCAAGACCAACTTGGCGCGTATTTACGATGCTGATAAGCAAAAGAAGATCGCAGAGCTGTGTCTTGATTACAACAAACTATCTGCCACACCAGTAAATGAGTTTATGGATTTGATGGCTCTTTAATGAGCGATATGTCAGCAAAGGTGCGCAAGGCACTTGATGTTGCCGTAGAAGCTATTGGTGGTTCAGCCCGTGAGGGCCAGATTGAGATGGCAGAGGCTGTTGCAAATGCATTAACTAATCGTCATCACTTAATGGTTCAAGCAGGTACTGGCACCGGAAAATCACTTGCCTATCTCATCCCTGGAATTGTTCATGGCAGAAAGGTATTGGTTGCAACTGCAACTCTTGCCTTGCAGCGCCAGTTAGTAGATCGCGATCTACCGGCTGTTGTGCCAGCACTTGAAAAAGAGTTAGGCCGCGAGATTTCCTATGCCATCTATAAAGGCGTTGGCAACTATGTGTGTTTACAAAAGATGAATAGTGATGAGATTGACCCCGATGGTGAGTTAGTCATGGAGGTTTCATCCCTGGAAAAAGATGCCAAACGATTAATTGCCTGGGCTAAAACTCCAGGGGTTTCAGGTGATCGCGATGATGCCCCTGAAGTAGATCGCAGAGTGTGGGCGGCAAATAGTGTTTCAGGGCGTGAGTGCGTAGGCGCAGATGTGTGCGCTTTTGGCTCTCAGTGCTTTGCCGCAAATGCCAAAGCAAGAGCCCAGAGCGCAGACATTGTCGTTACCAATCACACGCTCTTGGCAATTGAAATTGTAGATTCACATCCAATCTTGCCTGAGCGAGATTGTGTGATTTTGGATGAAGCACATGAATTCATGGATCGTGCTACCCAAGCTGTTACAGATGAGCTAACTAGTAACAGAGTTTTGCGCGCTGCTGCCATGGCCAGAAAGTTCATGCCGGGCAAGCTTTCAGATGCTTTTCATAAATCAGCAAATGATTTCCATGAATCGATGGTTGATTACGGCGAATCAGTAAAGGCTGAGTTCGGTACCCAAGGTCGCCTGGAAGAAATACCGCAATCACTTGAGTTTTCTATCCGCAAAGTCATGGAAGCATCAAAGGCCATCATTCAATTCATGTCTGCAGATGATGAAATCATCGATACTGATGGCTTGGCAGAGCGTGCTCGAGTCAAGGGCGCTGTTAGCGAGATTGCAACGACAGCAACCACGCTTCTTAAAATGGGCGATGGACTCGTGCTGTGGTATGAACCAACTTTTTCCACACTTTATTTGGCGCCATTGTCAGTTTCAGAAGTGTTGCGGGAGAACTTATTGACCAGAACCCCTGTGATTGCAACCTCTGCCACATTAACTGTGGGAAATGGCTTTGACTCCATGGCAAAGAGCATTGGCTTTTTGGTCAATGAAGAGATGAGCGCTGAAGTAAAAGAGGGCGAAGTAGATCCAGCAAATGTGCAGATGCTAGATGTGGGAAGTCCATTTGATTTTGCTAATCAAGGCGTTTTATATATGCCTAAGCATTTGCCAGAACCTGGCCGTGACGGCCCAAGCCAAGAGGTATTAACAGAACTCGGTGAGTTAATTGATGCTGCAGGTGGTCGCACACTCGCACTCTTTTCTTCCTGGCGCGGTGTTGAGGCAGCAGATCTTCATCTGCGAAAAGTATTAGCAGAGCTACCAATAAAGATCATTACACAAAAGCGTGGAGATGCTGTTGGGCCGCTAGTTTCACGTTTTGAAAAAGATGAAACCTCTATTTTGATTGGCACGATGTCACTGTGGCAGGGTGTTGATGTGCCAGGAAACAGTTGTATTTTGGTTGCAATCGATCGCATTCCATTCCCGCGTCCTGATGAACCAGTGATGAGTGCGCGCGCGGCGCAGGCAGATGCAAAAGGTGGCAGTGGATTTATGCAGGTTTCTCTGCCGAGAGCAGCTCTATTATTGGCACAGGGCACAGGACGCTTGATTCGATCTGTTGATGATCGGGGAGTTGTTGCAATTTTAGATTCACGCATTGTGACTAAGCGATATGGAAGTGTGTTGCTCAATTCAATGCCACCGCTCTGGAGAACCTCAGATCCAGCAGTTGTTCGTGATTCGCTAAAGCGTCTTAAGGAGACCTTGTAGTTCTGGCCAAGATTTTGCAAAGCTGGGATGTAAAGGAAGTTCTGCAACTTTTTCAATAGCTACCCAGCGCACTTCATGGGATTCATCATTTACTTCGCGGGCAACTAATCCTTCTTCTGCCCGCGCAATAACGGTGTCATATTTCCAGGTTCCGTGATCATCGGTAAATGTGTGAAGCGGAGTGAGCAACTGTGTATCGATTCCAGTTTCCTCAATCGCTTCACGAAAGGCACCTTCAATAGTGCTTTCATGAGAATCACGAGCACCACCTGGAATTCCCCAGGTGTCACCGTTATGCACCCACGGGGCGCGGTGTTGTAACAAGATTTCATTTCCGCGAAGAATCAAGATTCCTGCAGCACCATTGATGCCCCAGTGCTTATTGCCGCAGGCACATTCGACCCATCCATCACCATCGCGCGCTGCCATGTTCCTAGCCTGTCACAACTATCCACAGTTAGTGCAATGACCTCCAGTTCGGTCATCGCTGCAATTTATGGTGCCGCACATGGTCATAATATTTCTGAGTCTGGCACTTGTTTTCTCTGGCATGCAGGTAGCTGTAGCCGATCAGTGTCAGGAGAGCGCCTGCATCACTGTTTATACCGATGACAATCAAATCATCATAGAAGCCCGCAAGGGCAATACAACGGTGAAGAAAACTATTGCGCAAGCTCCAAAAAAGGCTGCAGTAAAGGTAGCGCCTAAGCCAAGGGCTGTGCCTTTGTTTTTCCCACCAGTTGCACAGCCAGCTGTTAAAAAACCAACAGTAAAACGCACCTATAAGCCACGAATCAAAAAGGCTGTGACCAAGGTCAACTTGAGTGATCGATTAACAAAGATGGTTCCGACAGCAGGTGTTGCATATCAACCTGAATTTGAACCATTAGTGCAGGTGCCGGTGTATTTCTGGTGTGACCTACCAACGTTTTTCCAAAGCAGAGTCGACATTATCGGTGAAGTTGTAGATGTGGCACTTCGTCCTTCTTTCCTCTGGAGTTTTGGTGACGGCAGCGTTTACGCCACTACCGAAAACGGCGGCCCGTATCCGGCCGGCACCATCCATCACACCTATAAGCAGCCAGGCACCTATCAAGTCTCACTACTTACAACCTGGAATGGCACCTACACACATAACGCAGCTGCTCGCGCAGTTACCGGCACTGTCAAAAAAGTATCCATTGCACTGATCACCATCGTCAACGCACCTACTACCTTCAAAGGATAAGAAACCATGACTACTGAAAACACCTATGTAAGTATCACAGCCCTTGCACTTGCAACAGATCCGGAATTTATAGAAAGTGTTAATACCTTTGCATTGCCGGTAGATAGTCCAGATCTCAATCTGCTCCAGCGAGATGGAGCAACAGCTGTTATTGATTTAGCGATGCAGTTTGCAGATCGTGGCTATAACTGCGATGTGGAGTTGATGTCTCAGGTCATTGGTCGCCTTTCAGATATTCAGGTGCGTGATTTTGCGATGGGCACCCACAACGCAGAAACCTTTGATACTTACTGGAACATGTGGCTCTATCTTGTGCGCATTGCTCCTGATGGTTTTGTTGCACCCGTTGCCTGTCTTTTTGCCACCTTGGCATATGAACGTGGCGATAATGAACTTGCCTATCGGGCGTTGGATCGAGCAACAGTTGATGATCCCAAGTACGCGTTGACCATTTTGTTGCGTAGAGTCTTTGGTTCAGGCTGGCCCGCTGCAGCTTTTGCTGCAATGCGCCTTGAACTGCACCCCAAAGTGACGGCTGGGATTTTTGAAGGGTAGTCGCTAGAATTACACCGTTCACGAGTCCTACGTATTAGCCCCGGCTTAGTAGGCGGCAACCCTCCACCGCGGCGGGGTGCTCCGGGTGACGAACAGGTCGCTACGGCGGCAAGTGCGGTTTAAGGATATTTATTTCATGGTTACAGGTGCATGGTTAGAAACTGATGATCCTGGTGAACGAAAGTTCATCAAGATTGGTTTCTTGCTTCTTGAAAACGGTGAAACTTTGCCGGATGTCACTATTGCCTATCAAACCTGGGGCGTATTAAACGCAGCCAAAGATAATGCGATTTTAGTTAATCATGCGATGACCGGCTGGTCTGATGTTCCTGGTTGGTGGCCATCGATGGTTGGCCCAGGATTGCCTTTTGATACGGACAAGTATTTTGTGGTGTGTCCTAATGTGATTGGTGGATGCCAAGGATCAACTGGTCCATCTTCAATTGCTGCAGATGGCAAGCGTTGGGGTTCAAGATTTCCTGCAGTGACAATCAGAGACATGGTTGCAGCAGAGGTTGCATTTACAGATGCAATTGGAATTAAAAAGTATTTACTAGCTGTTGGTCCATCACTGGGTGGAATGCGCGCACTGGAGTGGGCGGTGCAGTTACCAGATCGAGTTGGTGCTATTTGCACCATCGGATCATCTGCTGTGGCAACAGGAGATCAAATCGGCACAGCATCTATTCAAATCAGAGCGATTAAATCTGATCCTCATTTCAACGCTGGTGATTACTACGAGCAAGAAGTGGGACCTGATGAGGGCATGGGTATTGCTCGTCGCATTGCCCACCTGACATATCGAACAGAGGCTGAAATGGACATTCGCTTTGGTCGACAGCTACAAGGTGATGACACCGGACGCTTTGCTGTTGAGTCTTATTTAGATCACCAGGCAGACAAGTTAGCCAAGCGCTTTGATGCCAACACCTACATCGCCCTGACAGAGGCGATGAATAGCCATGACATTGGCAGAGAACGTGGGGGAGTTGCTGCAGCTTTGGCCACAATCCAGGTTCCCATCGTTGCTGTTTCCATTGATACAGACAGACTCTTCCCACCTCGCCTGCAGGCTGAGATTGCCGAATTAGCCCCTGCAGCAGCCCCGCTAGTCACGATTAGCAGCCCATTTGGCCATGATGGCTTCCTGGTGGAGGTTGAAAGCGTTGGAAATGTGATCCGAGAGGCTTTAAAACTGGCCAAATAGGGGTTTTCGATGTGCAATT
>CANLAC010000080.1 GCA_947488645.1 Actinomycetota bacterium
TAACAATTTCAACCTCAACCCCAAGCCAGCCTGCAAGTAGTCTGGTGTATTCAGGACGCAATGACTTGTCTCGGATCTGAGCAACTAATGGTGCTGCAGCATTTAATGCATTGACTCGACCTTCAGCAGAATCCAACTTGTGATGTTTTAACTCTGCACGGATTGCAAACTCAAATAGCGGCACACGGCGGGCGATTAAATCGCGCAAAGCAAGATCGCCCTTTTCTTGGCGAAGCTCACATGGGTCTAATCCATCTGGCTCAAGGGCAACAAAGGTTTGTGTAACAAACTTCTGGTCCTCGCTAAATGCGCGTAGTGCTGCTTTTTGTCCAGCAGCATCACCGTCAAAGGTAAAGATAACCTCTCCTCTAAATGCATCATCATCCATTAGCAATCTACGCAAAATACGAATGTGGTCTGCGCCAAATGCGGTACCGCAGGTAGCAACCGCTGTTGTAATACCAGCAAGATGGGCTGCCATGACATCTGTATAGCCTTCAACGATGACTGCTTGACGCTTCTTTGCAATCTCTTTCTTAGCAACATCTAAGCCATATAACACTTGGCTTTTCTTATAGATCGGAGTTTCAGAGGTGTTTAAATACTTTGGACCCTGATCATCAGCGTCACTAGCAAGCTTTCTAGCACCAAAGCCAACTATGTCTCCTGAAATATCTTTGATAGGCCACATCAAGCGATTACGGAACTTATCAATGGGACCACGTTGGCCCATCTTTGATAGGCCTGCTAGTTCTAGTTCATCGATTGTGTATCCAAGTGCGCGCAAATGTTTTGTGAGGCCATCCCATTCATCAGGTGAGTAGCCCACACCAAACTGCTCACATGCAGCGCGATCAAAGCCACGCTTTGTCAGTAACTCACGTCCATGGGCAGCACCAGGTGAGGAATTGAGTTGTTCTTGATAAAACTTCGCCGCCTCTGAGTGTGCTGCGATTAAGCGGTTACGAGTACTAGATGTGACAACAGGTCCAGTACTTGATCCCTCGTCATATCGAAGGGTGTAACCGATGCGATCTGCAAGACGCTCGATTGTTTCTGTGAAAGTTAAGTGATCTATCTTCATTAAAAATGCAATGACATCTCCGCCAGTTTGGCAACCAAAGCAGTGGAAATATCCTTTGCTTGGTGTCACATGAAATGAAGGTGACTTTTCATCATGAAAAGGGCATAAACCTTTTTTCTGTCCGCCACCTGCATTTTTTAGCTGAACGTAATCTGCAACTACTTCATCGATGGGTGCGCGATCGCGGATGTATGCAACATCCTCATCTCTAATGCGACCGCTCATGTTCGTACCCTACCGATTAGCAAGTAGGCGTGCATGCAAGGCATAGGCACCCGGGTCAGTAAGGGCTGCAACCTGGTCAATGATCACGCGCATTTTGGCCACTTCATCGCCCGCCTCATTCCAGGGCTTCTGGAAGTAAGAATCTAGTTCGTTCGGATATTTTAAAAGCATCTGAACCAACTCACCAATGATTATCTGTTGTTTTGCATATCTATCTTGTGAATGCGCGGCGTTAATCAAGTAATGCCCAGCAATAGCCTTTAAGAAATCTACTTCTACCTTTTGTTCACGTGGTATCTCAAGGTCTGCGCTATAACGTGAAAGTGGACCATCACCGTGGACTTTTCGAGTTTGGACCTCCGCTGCTAAAACAAAACGGCCAATTAATTGGCTAGTTGAATCCTTCATGCGGGCAAGGCTGCGATGGCTTCCATCGTAATAATGTGGCCAAGCAGAAAGCGCAGCAAGGCGAGCGTGCGCATCAATAGCTTCTTGTTCTGTCGCATCACTTTTGTAATCTACAGTCATGACTTTGTAGAGCTCTGCAAAATCTTGTTCAAAGTTTTTAACAGAAACTTGCCCAGCAAAGATTGCATCCTCTAAGTCATGGACTGAGTAGGCGCAATCATCAGACCAATCCATGATCTGAGCTTCAATGCATTTCTTACCTGCAGGTGCATTTGTGCGCATCCAGTTAAAGATCTCTACATCATCATCGTAAACACCAAACTTACGAGGATTTTCCGACCTTGGCCATGGATACTTAGTTGCACCATCTAGAGATGCGCGAGTTAAGTTAAGTCCAAGACTTTTGCCGTTGGCATCAACAGTCTTTGCCTCTAGTCTTACTAACAATCTAAAACTTTGTGCATTACCTTCAAAGCCGCCAAAATCTTGTGCGATCTCTGCCAATGCTTCTTCGCCATTGTGACCAAAAGGTGGATGGCCAAGATCATGTGCAAGGCAAGCGGTATCTTGTAAATCAGGATCCGCGCCGAGTGATTCGCCTAGCTCGCGGCCTATCTGTGCGCACTCCAAAGAGTGTGAAAGTCTGGTGCGTTGGAAATCATTTTCCCAAGGAACTGCTACTTGTGTCTTTGCAGCTAATCGGCGAAGGGATGCTGAGTGAATAACTCGTGCACGATCACGCATGAACTCAGTACGGCCAGCGCGCTTTGCAGGTTCATCTAAGAACCGTTCTTGGTCAAATGCGCTGTAGCTCATGGCAATACCTTAGTAACAATGTCTGCATCAGGTAAGTGATCGCTTATCTGTACCCCGCGCTTACCTACAGTTATATAGACCAAATACGCACCGGCTTCACGAAGTAGGTATCTGTAACCACTATTTGCGATGGTATTTGGACCGCTCTGCACGGGAGAGCAAGTACTAATAACTCCCTGATCATTTGCCATCGCCATGGCGCGCTTGCAGTGATACGGATCTGTCACGATGATGACATCGCTGACATAACGCTTTTTCATGACGGCGGCGTAGGCTTTAGTACTTACTAAAGTATCTCGACCCTCTTCAATTGCAGTTATCTTCTTCGAAGGTACTCCATTTTTGCGCAGCCAATACTTGCTAGATGCCGCTTCCGTCGTTCTATCCCCTGGTGCACCAGCGCCAACAGTAATTATTGATGATGCATATCCAAGATCATAAATTCGTTTTGCTTCAATCAAACGTGCCTCTAAAGCTTCTCCTGGCTTGCCATTTAATTGCGCAGTACCTAATACAACAATGACATCTGCTTGCCTTACAACTGGATTCTTAGCTGCGCGCCACACTTGTGAAACACCATAGGCAGGAGCAATCAGAGCAAGAACTATGACTACTGAAATTGTGCGACGTATCCATCTAAATAGAAACATTTATCCGCCAGAAAACGCATCCTCTAGTTCAACGTGAACCAGTTCATCGGGGTCGTTTAGCCAACCATCAGGCAATGTTGGTGGGCGACCATGGCTTGTGCGACCACGTGGCTTGTCTCCAACCTCTGTTGGATATGGCTGATCTTCCAGTTGATCCAAAAGATTGCGCATCTCTTGCAATGAAGAAACCATGCCAAGATCATGTCTGATCTCTCGTGGCACGCGGAAGCCCTTTAAATACCAGGCCATGTGCTTTCTGATATCCCGCATTCCGCGATCTTCAGATTCTAAGTATTCAACAATTAGATTCGCATGACGGAACATCACTTCACGGACTTCATGCAGCGTTGGTGTAATCTGCTTTCCTTCGCCCTTCAGTGAAGAGACAAGATCTGTAAACAACCAAGGCCTACCCAGACATCCACGACCCACAACAACTCCTGCACAACCACTTTGCTCAACCATTTCAATTGCATCGCGTCCAGACCAAATGTCTCCATTGCCTAGAACAGGTACTCCAGTTGGCTTTAAGTGCTCAACAAGACGGGCAATTGCAGACCAATCCGCTTTGCCTTCATACATCTGAGCTGCTGTACGAGCATGTAATGCAACCCAAGCAACACCTAAATCAGCTGCAGATTTGGCTGCTTCTAAATAGGTTTCATGATCGCTATCGATACCTATGCGCATCTTTACAGTCACTGGTATTCCGAAAGGCTTTGCAGCCTCTACTGCTGCACCAACGATATTGCTGAACAGTTTGCGTTTGAAAGGCAGTGCTGCTCCCCCACCTTTGCGAGTCACCTTTGGCACTGGGCAGCCAAAGTTCATATCAATGTGATCGGCTAAGTTTTCTTTTCCAATCATTGTTACAGCAGCACGCATCGTTGTTGGATCAACGCTATATAACTGCACAGAACGTGGCCACTCATCTTTGCCTGGAACAATCATTCGCAAAGTTTCTGGACGTCGTTCAATTAGTGCGCGCGCAGTAACCATTTCAGAAACAAATAATCCTGCCCCTTGCTCGCGGCATAGTGTGCGAAATGGAGCGTTAGTTATTCCGGCCATGGGTGCTAGAACAACCGGTGGATCTATGTAGTGATCACCGCTTGCTAATGGAAGTAAGAGTGGTTTTAGCAACCTAGTAAACGAGGTGCTAACCATGCTTCGACCTGATCTAGGCCGATGCGCTCTTGCGCCATTGTGTCGCGATCGCGAATTGTCACCGCATTATCTTCAAGTGTTTCAAAGTCAATGGTGATGCAGTAAGGAGTACCGATTTCATCTTGACGACGGTAACGGCGACCAATTGCCCCTGCATCATCAAAATCAATATTCCAATTCTTGCGAAGCTGGGTTGCAAGATCTCGCGCCTTAGGAGACAGATCCGCATTACGAGAAAGTGGAAGAACTGCAGCCTTAATAGGTGCGAGGCGATGATCAAGCTTTAGTACTGCGCGCTTTTCCATTTCGCCCTTGCTATTTGGTGCTTCATCTTCTGTGAAGGCATCCATTAAGAATGTGAGTGTGCAGCGATCAACACCTGCTGCAGGCTCAATAACAAATGGTGTCCAACGCTCGCCCTTTTCCTGATCAAAGTAAGAAAGATCTTTACCAGATGCAGCAGAGTGCGCCTTTAAATCAAAGTCGGTGCGGTTTGCAATACCTTCTAGCTCGCCCCACTCAGTTCCGGCGAATTCAAACTTATATTCAATATCTGCTGTGCGCTTTGAGTAGTGTGACAACTTCTCTTTTGGATGATCGTACACACGAAGGCGCTCTGGGTTAATCCCAAGATCCACATACCAAGCCATGCGTGTGTCAATCCAGTACTGGTGCCACTCTTCATCACTTCCTGGGACAACGAAGAACTCCATCTCCATCTGCTCGAATTCACGAGTACGGAAAATAAAGTTTCCAGGAGTAATTTCATTACGGAAAGATTTACCGATTTGGCCAATACCAAATGGTGGTTTCTTGCGTGATGTTGTCATTACCTGATCAAAGTTAATAAAGATTCCTTGGGCAGTCTCTGGTCTTAAATAAGCAAGTCCTGATTCATCTTCTACTGGTCCAAGAAAAGTCTTGAGCAATCCACTGAACTGCTTGGGAGTTGTGAACTGGCCCTTGTTTCCACATGCAGGACAATTAACTTCAGTTAAAGACTCAGGCTTTTTCTTATGCTTTGCTTCATAGGCTTCTTCTAGGTGATCAGCGCGGTAACGCTTATTACAGGCAGTGCACTCTGTTAGCGGATCGCTAAATGTTGCAACGTGTCCTGATGCTTCCCAGACTTCTTTTGCCAAGATCACACATGAGTCAAGACCGACAACATCTTCGC
>CANLAC010000081.1 GCA_947488645.1 Actinomycetota bacterium
GCATCCCGTAAGTCATTTATCACTGAGTTAGTTATCGCTGATTACGATGCTTCAAAAGCGCACGCTGTCACCCAGAAAATCCAAGACCCACGATTTACATCAGTGGAGGTGGATGCCGGCGATCTGGCGGCTCTCGAAGGATTGATCAAGAAGGTCAATCCTGATGTGGTTATTAACGCGGTTGATCCGCGTTTTGTTATGAACATCTTCAACGCAGCTAAAAATGCTGGCGTTAATTACATGGACATGGCCTTGTCACTATCAATTGCTCATCCAACAGATCCATTTAACAAAGTTGGAGTCAAGCTAGGCGATGATCAGTTTGCTCAACATGATGAATGGCTAAGCCAAGGCAACTACGCGCTCATTGGAATCGGAATCGAACCTGGTATGAGTGACATTTTTGCAAAGTATGCACAAGATTATTTGTTCAGTGAAATTGATGCTGTAACAATCTTGGATGGTTCAAGTCTTACCGTTGATGGGTATGAGTTTGCTCCATCATTTTCAATCTGGACAACAATCGAAGAATGTCTTAATCCCCCACTAATTTGGAATGAAGGTTGGCATACAGCTAAGCCCTTTACAGGTGGCGTGACCTTTGATTTCCCAGAAGGCATCGGCCCAGTTGAATGTGTAGATGTTGAACATGAGGAAGTTGTTTTGATTCCACAAAAGATTAAAACAAAGAAAGTAACTTTTAAGTATGGTCTTGGAAATGACTTTATTGAAAAGCTAAAAACTATTCATGCACTTGGTCTTTCAAATAAGCAAAAGGTTAACTATCGCGGAATGGAGATTGCACCTCGCGACTTCTTAGCCTCCTTATTGCCTGATCCTGCAACGATTGGCCCGATCATGCACGGCAAGACTTGTGCTGGGGCACATGTTGCTGGTCTGAATAAAGAAGGAAAGCCCTATGCCTGTTACATCTATAACGTCGTTGACAATGAATGGTCGATGAAAAATTATGGAGATCAAGCAGTTGTGTGGCAAACAGCAATTAATCCAGTTATTGCAATGGAATTAATTGCTAATGGCACCTGGAAACCTGCCGGTGTTGTTGGTCCGGAATGGCTAGAACCAAAGCCTTTCTTGGATCTGATTGAATCCTATGGAAGCAGTTGGCATATTCGGGATGAGGATCCCGCAGGAATCGGGGCATAAATGGCATCGTGGGCGATAGTTACCGGAGCAACATCTGGAATTGGTGAAAGCTTTACTAGATTGTTGGCCGAAAACAATTACAACATCGTATTAGTCGCCCGCGATATGCCACGTTTGCAAGAGCGTGCTCAGGGTTTACAAGAAAAGTTTAGAGTTGAAACCCACATTATTCAGGCAGATCTATCTACTGACGTGGGATGCGCTTCAGTTGAGCAATACATCGCTAACAATCAGGTCGATGTGTTGATCAACAATGCTGGCTTTGGTTTAAACAAAGCTTTCACTATGTCAGATCTTCAAGCCGAGCAGCAGATGTTTGATGTCTTGGTTCGCACACCGATGCGTCTGATGCATGTGGCACTTCCGCTGATGAAGCAGCGCAACAAGGGTGTTGTCATCAATGTTTCATCTGTTGCCGGATACATTGCAGGTGGCACCTATAGCGCTTCAAAGTCATACCTGACCGTTTTGTCTGAATCACTTCACACCGAACTTGCTGGCACAAATATCAAGATCAGTGCCCTATGCCCTGGATTTACTCGAACCGAATTCCATCAGCGTGGTCGCATGTCCATGAAGGGGTTGCCCAGCTTCATGTGGCTTGATTCTGACAAGTTGGTTGCAAAGTCGTGGAGCGATGCGCTCAAGGGTGAGGCGGTATCGATTCCGGGTTGGCAATACCAACTTCTTGTCTTTGTGATTCAAACTCTTCCGCGATCAATCATTAGAAAAGTTGGGATGAATCTGAGGAAAAAGCAACGCAAGTAACAGTCATACCTACCAACTCTCGGCGCGTTTTAAGTCTTCTTTCAGTACCCGGTCGCTAAGATTGGCACCATTACAAGGGAAGGTTCTTTCATGTTTCGCAAAATCGCATCATTGTCAGTAGCACTAGTTGTCGCCGGTGGCGTCATGGTGGCTGTTCCAGCACAGGCTGCACCCAAGATTTCAAATGGTGTTGCCTGCACAAAGTCTGGTTCAACAACAAAGACCAGCCTTGGAACATATAAGTGTGCAAAGAACCCTCTTACATCGAGCACAAAGTTGACCTGGCTATCACTTGACTGCATTACAGCTGCAAATGATGCTGTTAAAGCTGGGAAGTCAGCAGTTACAACCGCTGCTAACTTCAAAGCACAACTTCCAGTAATTGAACTTGGAATTACAACAGAGACTGCGAACCGCCTCGAGGTACAAACTAAGTTAGATGCTGCAACTCTTCGACTTACGGCGGCACAAGCAAAACTCACAGCTGCTAAAACAGATGCAGACAAAAAGATTCTCACAACTGCTGTCGCATCATGGACATCTGCAACACGTGCTTATGCAAGCAAGATTCGCAATATTGATCTAACAATCAAGAAGCTTGAAGCAGCAAAGCTTGCAGGAACTAACAAGCCAGCAGAATTAGCATCAAATGTTGCAAATGCTCGTGATAGCGCCAAGCTAATCTGCACAAAGGGCTTCTAACTCCCTAACTCTTTACGAAAAACCCGCTACCAAACAGGTAGCGGGTTTTTTACTACCTATGGATTCCCCTATTACCTTCGTACTTCGGCGTTCCTATGCTCACCACATGCGAGTAGTTAGATATTCAGGGGCCTGCATGTTGGCTGTCTACCTACTGCTTCATATCTTTTTTCCAACTGCGTGGTCTGAGTTATTCATATACAACATCATTCCTGTTGCTGCCATTGCTGCGATCGTCTTTGCGCCTCACATAAGCGATTCAATTGCGAAGCCAACTACGGGAATTGCTTTTGCGCTATGGGCATGTGGATCAGCGATAGCCAGTGCCGGCGCGTTCTTTTCAATTCCACCCATCTTCAGCAGTATTTCTAACATCCTATATTTACTTTTTTACCCTCTTGCGATGATTGGGTTGCCACGTTTATTAGCGGTCAACCGCAAGCTTTCCCTTCTAGAAATGGTTGATTCTGCAATCTTTGGCCTTGGCCTCACCACATTGGGTTCTGCATTAGTTGTTAAGCCGGTACTTCCACACTTTGATGGCAACCTCAATGAAACCTTCTTTGCGATTATGTATCCAATCGCTGACTTGGTACTTGTATGCGTTGTGATCGCAACTGTTTTAATGCAGGGCTACTCAAAGCGTGGATTAGTTCTATCATCGGGAGTACTTTTATTTGCTGTAACTGACTTTCTCTATCTATGGCAACACATCAATGGAAGTTATCTGATGGGTTCGATGTTAGATGTTGGCTGGGTCATTGGAGTATTGCTGATTGCAGAGAGTTTTTGGCAGTCTGGAATTGATATCAAAGCACGTGAGGGAATCAATCCGATTCTAATTTCAATTTCAGTTTCACTGAGTGCGACCTTGTTAGCATTAATTGCAATTCGCCCCGATTATTTCCCACGATTTATCTTGATTCCGGCAATTGCAACAATGGCGCTGGCCTTTATTCGTATGGCAATTGCATTAACTCAGGCTAAAAACATTGGCCAGGAAAGATTGCTGGCAAGAACCGATGAATTGACAGGACTTCCTAACCGTCGTCGTTTGGTTACAGAAATTGATAGCTTTATAGAAAAAGAGGGAGCACTGTTGCTGCTGGATCTTGATGGATTTAAGCCAATCAATGATGCCCATGGTCACGAAACCGGAGACAAGATTCTGCAACAAGTAGCGCTTCGATTTGAGCGCGCTTTGCCACATGGTGCTTTGTTGGCACGACTTGGTGGAGATGAGTTTGGGGTGTTGTATGAAGGTGGTTCTGACAGCGCGGTAGAAGTTGCTTTAGCGTTGCGTGCAACGCTGTCATACCCATTTCATATCAATAATAAAGAGATACAGCTAGGTGTCAGTATTGGCGTTGCAAGGAACAATGGAGAAAAAGATCTACTGCTCCGGGCAGATAATGCGATGTATAAAGCTAAGCGTGAGGGCCTAGGGGTTTGTCGGCTTTAATCTCCTGCAATCGTGCAAGGGATTCAAGACGCTCGGTTGCATGATCAACTACCCGCTCTGGGTAACCCTTGCTGTAACCATCTAGGAATAACCATGGCTCGTGAATTTCAGATGCCGATAAGTGTGCCAGCTCTGGCACATACTTTCTTATGTAATCTCCATTTTCATCAAAGCGCTTGCCTTGTTCAATGGGATTAAATATTCGGTAATACGGTGAGGCATCGGTACCGCATCCTGCAGTCCACTGCCATCCATGTGCATTAGATGCAACATCGTAATCAACTAGGTGCTCAGCAAAGAATCGTTCTCCTACTTGCCATTCAAGGTGTAAGTCTTTGACTAAGAATGAAGCCACAACCATGCGGGTGCGATTATGCATCCATCCTTCAACAACTAACTGCCGCATGGCAGCATCCACAAATGGATAGCCTGTTTTCCCTTCACACCAAGAGATGAACTTCTTACCAGGCTTGTCATATCGCATCTCTTTAAATTTTGGCGCGTAGTACTCAACATCTGTCATTGGATTGTTAAAGAGAACATCGGCATAAAACTCACGCCATGCAATCTCCTTACGGAAAGTGTCGTGTGCTTTGCTCTCTCCAAGGTTTGCAAGAAGTGTTCGGGGATGAATCTCACCAAACTTCAAATAGGTACTCATTTTTGAAGTGCCATCGATTGAGGCTAAGTTTCGATTTTCATCGTAACTATCTAGGCCGCTCTTCGTAAAAGCCTCAAAGCGTTTCAGTGCAGCTGCTTCTCCAGCAGCAATAATCTGCACTCCTTCAGGAAATTGAAAATCAGGAAAAGCGCGATATTTCTCTGCTGGTTGAACAACTGCAAACTTCTTTGGAGTAACAGCAGGTGCTCTGTAACCATGTGTTCGCCAACCACGATAAAAAGGTGTGTATACCTTGTATGGCGTTGCATCACTTGGTTTTAGAACTCGACCGGGAGTGACTGCATAGGGACTACCGGTTCTGACTAGTTTTATTCCCGCTGCTTCAACTCGAGTATCTCGTTCTGCTCCATATCGCTCATACTCTGCAGATATATGGACTTCTTCAACACCATGCTGGGCAATAAGTTCTTTTAACACTTCAACTTGATCGCCTTGGATAATGTGTAATCGATTACCGAGCGATTCATCTAGGGCTCTTAGTGATTGACCCATATAGGCCAACAATTTTTCACCAGCTGCATCTATTTGCTTCTTATCGAGAATAAATAGTGGGATTACTTGTTCAGCAGATTCGATAGCGGCTAATAGTGCTGGGTGATCATTGATTCGAAGGTCGCGACGAAACCACATGATTGAAGTTTTCGCCAAAGACATGGGATGATTAAATCATCATGCAAGAGATTAAGCGCTTTCAAGTCCGTGGGGTTCCGGGCGAAGTTGTCCGTGCCCAGTTTGG
>CANLAC010000082.1 GCA_947488645.1 Actinomycetota bacterium
ACCGCATCAATGCACTTCCCCCAAGTGCTGCATTTGCAGCACTACATGCGAGTCTTATTTTCGCCCTAGCCGCCAAAAGTGCGAGCTATACCCGAGACGCGCTTGTCGTCTCGATTGGTATGCATTTCTATGTCTCTACAACCACGTACTAGCGCGCCCGGAAAAGCTCGTCGCGCAGCATCAGCAGGAAAGCCTAAGCGCACAAAAAAGGCTGCTGAATTTAAAGAATCTGCTCCTAAGGCACGTCACACGACTGCACAAAAAGCAGCACGTAAAGGTGCAGCAGCTAAACCTTCAACAGGTAAGCCTTCATCAACTCGTCGTTATTCAGATGTTGATACATCTGCAATTTCAAAGAAGGAAGCTCGCTTAGTTGATCGTTCAAAGTTGCGCGCAAAGCGTTACCAAGAACAAACAGCATCAAAGCCACGTCCAACTGAAGAACCTGCAGAGCGTTCAGCACGTATTGAACGATCACAGCGTCCAGATTCACGTGCAAAGAAGTTTGTAAAAGAACGCGAAGTTCGCGAATCAGCACCACGTGCAGAGCGAACAGAACGCACCGAACGTCCAGCATCTCGTCCAGAGTTTAAGAAGACATATAAGAAGGCAGAACGCCCAGAGCGTCCAGCATTCAAGCGTGAAGATTCACGTCCAGTATTTAAAAAGGATTCAGATTCACGTCCAACAAATCGTCGCGACGCTGTAAAGGCAAAGATTGCTCGCACAGATGATGGCCGTCCAAACTTCGAGCCACGCAAGCGCGAAAAGTTTGATCCAACTCGTCCAAAGAAGTCCAGCGTTGCACCAGATACTCGCGCAGCTAACTTCCGCGCAGAGCGTCCAGTACGCGATCGCCGTAATGATTCATCAGCCTATGCTCGTGATGACTTCAAATCACACTCAAAGTCTCACTCAAATGCAGCGGTCGATTTCGGTGCAGATGACAACTACATTTCAGCAAATCTTGCAGATGCAAACCTTGTTGATGCAACTCCCCTAACTGAGATCACAACAACATTTGCTGATCTTGGTATTGCAGCTCCACTTGTTAATGCACTAAGCAAGCAAGGAATTTTGCATCCATTCCCAATTCAGATTGCAACACTGCCAGATGCACTAGCAGGCCACGATATTTTGGGTCGTGGACAAACTGGTTCAGGAAAGACTCTTGCATTTGGTTTGGCGCTTCTTAACAACTTAAATGGCAAGGTTGCAAAGCCTCACAAGCCATTGGCACTTGTTTTGACTCCAACTCGCGAATTAGCACAGCAGATCGATGAAGTTTTGATGCCACTTGCTCGCTCAATTGGTCACGAATCAGTTGTAGTTGCTGGCGGAATGTCATACTCAAAGCAGATCACAGCGATGCGTCGCGGAACCGCCATTCTGGTGGCAACACCTGGTCGTTTGATCGATCTACTTAACAAGGGTGAAGTTCAGTTAGACCAACTTCAAATTACCGTTCTTGATGAAGCAGATCAGATGGCAGACATGGGCTTCTTGCCTGTTGTTAAGGAAATTCTTGATCAGGCAAAGCTTGATGGTCAGCGACTTCTTTTCTCTGCAACTCTTGACCGCGGTGTGGACTCATTGGTTCGTCAGTACTTGAAGAACCCAAAGACTCACTCACTACAAAACGACCGTGCATCTGTTTCAACAATGGAGCACTACGTATTGGTTATGAACCCAACTGATAAAGATGACATCACAAATCAGGTTGCGGCTCGTAACGGAAAAACTATTTTGTTCGTTAAGACTCAACGCGGTGCAGATCGTTTAGCTGACAAGCTTGCTCACGCAGGTGTGCCAGTTGGTGCATTGCACGGTGGAAAGTCACAAGCAGTTCGTACTCGTACTTTGGCTCTCTTCAAGGAGACAGCAAATGCCGCACTCGTTGCAACAGATGTTGCAGCACGCGGTATTCACGTTGATGGAATTTCACTTGTTGTGCACGTAGATGCTCCAACAGATCACAAGGATTACTTGCACCGCGCTGGTCGTACAGCACGTGCTGGTGAGGCCGGAACTGTTGTAACTCTTGCGACAACACGTCAACAGAAATCAATCGGTGGACTTACACAGCGTGCTGGCGTAACCCCTAAGTTTGTTGGAGTTACACCCCTCAGCACTGAATTAATGAAGATTACGGGCGCACAGGAGCCAACAGGTATTCCCTACATCGTGCCAATCGTTGAAAAGTCTGTACGAAGTGGTGGAAAGCGCCCTCGTCCAAACTCAAGCCAGCGTCGACGTCGCCCTCACTAATTAGTACAGTTCGCGTCATGACAAACGCGAATCCATTTGCCCAACGAAGCACTCTTGAATATGAGCTGCCTCCATTTGCTGACATCAAAGTCGAGCACTATCTGCCTGCCTTCTATGAAGGGTGCACGCAGCAACTAGCTGAAGTTCAGGCAATCATGGACACGCCAGGTGCTGCCACATTTGAGAACACAATTGTTGCTCTTGAAAAAAGCGGACAGATGTTGATGCGTATGTTGCTTGTTTTCTATAACAAGTCATCAAGTGATACCAGTGATGAATTAGATGCCATTGAGGAAGAAATGGCACCAAAGCTTGCTGCCCATCAAGATTCAATCCAATTGAATCCAGTCTTGTTTAAGAGAATCAAAGATCTCTACGATGCCCGCGAATCAATCGGATTAAATAGCGAAGATGCCTGGATACTAGAGCGCTATTACAAGGATCTAATCCATGCTGGTGCTCATCTAACAGAAGCACAGCGCGATCGCCTCAAAGAATTAAACGAAGAGCTTTCAAAGCTAGAAACTCAGTTTGGTAAAAATGTTTTAGCTGACACCAATGACTTAGCGGTTCTTGTTGATTCCCTCGAAGAACTAGATGGCCTTAGCGAAAACGAGATTGCCGCAGCATCAGCTGCAGCTAAAGATCGTGGACATGATGGCAAGTGGCTTATTGGAATGGTGAACTTCACTGGTAACCCAGTCCTTGATTCACTAACTAACCGTGAACTTCGCAAAAAGATCATGGATGCATCAAAGCAAAAAGCTAATCGCCCGAATGAGAACGATAACAAGCCTGTATTACTTCAAATGGTCAAACTTCGTGCAGAGCGCGCCAAGCTATT
This sequence comes from Actinomycetota bacterium, assembly GCA_947488645.1. Lineage (GTDB taxonomy): Bacteria > Actinomycetota > Actinomycetes > Nanopelagicales > Nanopelagicaceae > Planktophila. Next base: position 3,113 of record CANLAC010000082.1, read on the forward strand.
TGGCAAGCAAACTCATGCTGAGCACGTTATTGCAGTGCAGACAGCAGAGCATCCAGACAATGTGCATGCGATGCTTCGAAAGATCGCACCTGCTGCTGTGCGCAACGCAAAGGCAGAGGCAGAAGATCTCAAGAGATCTGCTGGCACAGATATTGAAAGCTGGGACTGGGGTTTTTACACTGAGCAAGTTCGCTTAGAAAAGTACAACATCGATACAACAAAGATGCGTCCGTACTTTGAATTAGAGCGCGTACTACATGATGGTGTTTTCTTTGCAGCAACTAAGTTGTTTGGAATTACCTTTAAAGAGCGTCCAGACCTTGTTACCTACCACCCAGAAGCTCGCGCATTTGAAGTGAACAATGAGGATGGCAGCAAGGTTGGTCTATTTATTGGCGATTTCTACACACGCGATTCAAAGCGTGGTGGAGCCTGGATGAACAACTTGGTAGATCAGAACTTCTTATTTGATCAATTACCAGTTGTTGTAAATAACTTGAATATTCCAAAGCCTCCAGCAGGCAAGCCAACTCTTCTCACATATGATGAAATCACAACCTTGTTCCACGAGTTTGGACATGCAATCCACGGATTGTTATCTCAGGTTAAGTACCCACGTGTTTCTGGAACATCAGTTCAGCGTGACTTCGTTGAGTTCCCATCACAGGTAAATGAGATGTGGATCTTGTGGCCAGAGGTAGTTGAAAACTATGCGCGCCACCATGAAACAGGTGAGAAGTTGCCACAAGAGTGGATCGATAACTTAAACGCTGCTCGCACCTTTAATGAGGGACATGCAACGACTAGTTATTTGGCAGCAGCTATTCTGGATCTTGCTTGGCATGAACTAGACACTGAACAAGCAGCCAAAGTCACTGATGTTGAAGCCTTTGAAGCCCAAGCGATTAAGGATTATGGTCTTGATTTCGCACCTGTTCCAACTCGCTACCGCTCAACCTATTTTAGCCACATCTTTGCCGGTGGTTACTCATCTGGTTACTACGGCTATATCTGGTCTGAAGTACTAGATGCTGACACTGTTGATTGGTTCAAAGAAAACGGTGGATTACAGCGCAAAAATGGCGAACACTTCAAGAACACTCTTCTTGGACGCGGCGGATCTATTGATTCAATGCAGATGTTCCGCAATTTCCGCGGACGTGATTCAAAGATCGAGCCGCTGTTGAAGCGACGTGGTCTAGCTTAATCATTTATTTATACGAGTTCTTTGGGTAAGTTCTGCTCATGAGAACTCAATCCGTATCAAAGAAGATCCAATTGCTAATTGCTTTGATAGCAATTTTTTCCTGTGGTCTTCCTGCAATCGCATCTGCTCTTCCTGCAACCGTGAATTTAACGGTCCACTATCAACGACCCGCAAATGACTACCAGGGTTGGAATTTGTGGCTTTGGAAGAACCTGACTTCAGGTACAGATCTTGAGGTTGATGCCAATGGAGTTTCATTCACTGCCGATGATGATTTTGGAAAGATTGCAAAAGTAAAAATTGATGGAATGGATAAATTTGAAAATCTTGGAATAATTGTTAGAAAAGGTAATTGGGATTCTAAAGATTTTGGTGATGATCGATTTATCACCAATATTCCAGATAATGGAAACGTTGAAATTTGGTTACGACAAGGAGACCCTACAATTCACTATTCAATTCCGACAACTCCGATTCCAGCAAACCCAGCTTTGGAATTTGCAAAACTATACGACTCTCCTGAATTTGCCGCCAAGTACACCTACACAGGTAACGACTTGGGTGTCACATACACAAAGGCATCAACAAAGCTTCGTGTTTGGGCTCCTACAGCTAAAGCCGTTAATGTAGTGACCTATAAAGAAGCTGATGCACCTTATACATCTGGTGTTTTAACAAAAATGAAATATGACACTAAGGGAACTTGGGTTGCCACCCTTAAAGGTGATCAAAATGGAACTGTGTTTAATTATCGTGTCACCGTAAACAACACAATTAATGAAGCGGTAGATCCATATGTACGGGCTACAACAATAAATGGCGCGCGTGGAGTTATCGTAGATTTGGATACAACAGATCCAAAAGGCTGGAATTCTTCAAAGCCAAAATTCAGTGGAAAACCAACTGATGCTGTGATTTATGAACTTCATGTTCGTGACCTATCAATGGATCCATCAAGTGGCATTCCAGCTAAAAACAAGGGCAAGTTCTTGGCTCTTACAGATTTAAACACAAGTAATAATGGCCAAAAAACAGGTGTGGCGGCAATCAAGGATCTTGGAGTAACTCACGTTGAGCTGCTACCAATTTTTGACTTCGCTACCGTGAATGAAAATTTGCCAACATTTAACTGGGGATACGATCCTCAAAACTACAACGTTCCTGAAGGTTCATATA
>CANLAC010000083.1 GCA_947488645.1 Actinomycetota bacterium
CCTAACCCTTCAAAGCCAATAGCAGCAAGAGAGATGATCAAACGTTCCGTGCGCTCTGCAATGCCACCTGAACACTCAATGTTGAAACTCTCAGCCTTTGCTCGTATGTAGGGCACCAACATTCCAGTTACCAATGTCACCAGAACTACGATGGCAAGAGGGTCATCTTTGTTGATCAAATAAATGCAAACTCCAATAAGTATTGCCGAATCTGTGATGCGATCAATGGTCGAATCTAAGAACCCACCCCATTTACTGGATCCTTTCTGCGAAATACGTGCCATGGTGCCATCAAACAAATCGCTCAGTGCCATAACACAGATGATCACAGTCCCAAAGAAAAATTCGCCTTTGGGATAGAAATACATAGCTGATGAAACAACGGCGATTGCCCCGGTCCACGTCACCGCATTAGGGGTAATCCCCAAACGCAGGGCGAAAGAAGCCACTGGGGTAATTACCCGTGTGACGGCTGGCTTTAAACGTGCACTTAACATCAAGGACCATCGTAGGCTGAGCCAGTGCAATCTCAAATCAACGACCTGCGAATCCACGTCTACGGACATCTAAGCGCTGATCCCGCTCAAGTCGCCTCGATGTTTAACGCTCAGATTTCTCAGATTGCAGTACCCGAATCAGACCTTGCAATCTTTGCCATCGACCCATCTGCTGGCATTGATCAAGTGACCATAGATCTGTGGCAATCCTTGGACGAGTTTCAAGTTCCACGTCTTGTAGTTGTGACACATTTAGAAAAACTTGAAGCAGACTTTGATGATGCGGTGATGATTGCAAGCCGAGTATTTGATCAAATGATTACACCATATCTGGTTTTGCATGACGAGGCCGGACTTCCAGCTGCGCTGATCAGTTTGTCCGATTTACAAATCACTGACTATTCAACGAATCCGAACACTGTAAGAGATAGCGATGAAGAGCATCAAACACTGGTGCAGGAATTTCGCGATGAGTATCTAGAGCTTCTTGCCGACTCTGGTGATAACGCCTTTGAAGCAGGATTGCTTTTCCCGGCTATTCCTTTGTGGATCGAACGCGGAATCGGTGTAGACATTGTTCAGAGTTATATTAAAAAATTAGTTGTATAACTACCAAGCGGCCGCAATTTCTTCTCTCGTAAGACTCAATAATTGTGGAAGAACCTTCGTCTTACCAATTATCGGCATGAAATTTGCATCCCCTCCCCAACGAGGAACCACATGCTGGTGAATGTGTTCTGCCACACCAGCCCCTGAAATAGCACCTTGGTTCATGCCCAAGTTGAACCCTTCTGGATTTGAAACTGTGCGAATAGTTTTCATGGCATGAGCAGACAACTCGCCAATTTCATTACGTTCTTCATCTGTTAAATCAGTCAGATCTGGAACATGTCGGTATGCGCAAATTAAGAGATGACCCGGGTTGTATGGATAGAGATTCATAACAACAAAAGCGGTTTTGCCTCGATGAACTATTAATGCTTCTTCATCCTGAAGCGTTGGGATCCGACAAAATGGGCATTCAACATCATTTCCATCTAAAGGACGATTTTCTCCACGTAAATACTCCAAACGATGTGGAGCCCAAAGGCGTTGCCAGCCATCTGGCATTCCCGCACCATCAATTGAATTACTCACCGATTAAACCTGAGTACGTTCCTGAACTACTTTTTTGATTTCTGCGATGGCATCCTTAATAGGAATTCCGTTTTTCTGCTCGCCATTTCGATAGCGGAAAGAAACGGCCCCGGCCTTTTGGTCTTCTTCGCCAGCAATGACCATAAATGGAATCTTTTGCATTTGAGCGTTACGAACCTTCTTTTGCATTCGATCATCTGATGAATCAAGTTCAGCCCGGATGCCAGCTTTACGCATCTGCTGAATCACATCACCTAAGTAATCACCGAATGTGTCTGCAACTGGAATCCCAATTGCTTGTACGGGTGCGAGCCAGGGTGGGAATGCTCCGCTGTAATGCTCGGTTAGCACACCAAAGAAACGTTCAATAGATCCAAACAATGCACGGTGGATCATTACAGGGCGCTGACGGGTTCCATCTGTGGCTGAGTATTCCAATTCAAAACGTTGAGGCAGTTGGAAATCGACTTGGATCGTAGACATCTGCCATGTACGACCAATTGCATCCTTGGCCTGTACTGAAATCTTTGGGCCATAAAACGCGGCGCCACCTTCATCTAAAACAAGCTCTAGCTTTTGAGCAGTTGCAGCCTTACGTAGCGCCTCTGTTGCTTCAGCCCAATCTGAATCCTCACCAACAAACTTTTCAGGATTCTTCGTTGACAGCTCTAGATAGAAATCATTTAAACCATAATCGCGGAGAAGATTTAGAACGAAGGTGAGCAAGGAATCTAGTTCGCCAACCATTTGCTCTTTTGTGCAATAAATATGTGCGTCATCTTGTGTAAATCCACGGGCACGAGTAATTCCGTGCAATACGCCAGACTTTTCATAACGATAAACAGTTCCAAATTCAAACAATCGTAAAGGAAGCTCTCGATAGGAACGACCACGAGATCTATAAATCAAGTTGTGGAAAGGGCAGTTCATGGGCTTCATGTAGTACTGCTGCCCAGCACGCTTAACTGTTCCGTCCTCGTTGTACTCCTCATCCAAAATCATTGGCGGATACATTCCATCGGCATACCACTGCAAGTGGCCAGAGGTTTCAAACAATGCCGCCTTGGTTAAATGAGGTGAGTAGACAAACTCATATCCCTCTTCTTCATGACGAGTGCGCGAGTAATCCTCCATCGCACGGCGAACAATGCCGCCCTTTGGATGAAACACGGCCAGGCCTGAACCAATTTCTTCGGGGAAAGAAAACAGATCTAGCTCAGTTCCTAAGCGACGGTGGTCGCGCTTTTCCGCCTCTGCTAATAACTCTAGATAACCATTGAGTTCATCTTGTGATGGCCAGGCAGTCCCATAAATACGTTGCAACATCGGATTCTTCTCAGAACCACGCCAATACGCAGCCGCTGTCCGCATCAATTTGAATGCAGGAATAAGTCTTGTCGATGGCAAGTGAGGACCACGACATAGATCGCTCCAGACAGGATTGCCATCACGACCCAAGTTGTCATAAATAGTTAGTTCAGCTCCGCCTACTTCAACTGATGCTTCTTCGCCTGCAGAACCTTTGATGCCAATTAATTCACATTTATACGGCTCGTGTGACAGCTCTTTTAATGCTTCTGCTTCTGTAGTTACGCGTCGCTTGAAACGCTGTCCCTCTTTAATGATCTTGCGCATCGCGCTTTCTATCTTTGTTAAATCATCTGGATTAAATGTGTTCTCTGGATCAAAGTCATAATAGAAACCATCTTTAATCGGCGGTCCAATACCAAGGCGTGTGTTTGCATAAACCTCTTGAACAGCTTGTGCCATAACGTGAGCAGTTGAGTGGCGTAATACTTCAAGGCCGGTGGGTGATGAAATTAGTACTGATTCAACTACATCTCCATCAACAAGATCTGTCCACAAATCCTTAAGAACGCCATTTACTGTGCAAACGACAATCTCTTTGTTCTCAGCAAAGATATGGGTCGGACGTTGATCAGCTTCAACTTGAAGCTTCGCGCCATCAACGGTGATCGATATCTGGGACATGTTCCTAGCCTACCGAAGTCCTAAGCGCCATCGCTTCTATTTCATCCCGAAATTCAGGTGATTGGGATAATTCTCGTCCATCTATCGAAGCAATTGGCTGTGCTATTCGTAGACTGCTTAACAAGAATGCTGATTCAATATCTCCAATTTCAGATACGGCAATAGATCGAACCATGACATCGCAGTTCTCAATAACCAAAGCACGCATTACCCCAGCAAGGACGCCATCAGAAAGCGGCGGGGTGCACCATCTGCCCGCAATTTTCAGAAGGACATTAGTCACAGAGCCCTCGCATATTTTTCCATCAGTACTTGTTACTAGCGCTTCATCAAATCCGTTGGCTCGAGCTTGCTCAAGAATTTCAAGGCGATGGTTGTACGGGTAGCTCTTAACAGGAACACCATCCATAACTAAAGCAACAGGATGCATACCCACCTTGGCAGGCGAGCTCACTTCTTTATAGGCGAGATGAACCGCCGCCCAATTACCTGTCGCATCAAAAGAGACACGCAAAAGGCCAGTGGTGTGAAATTCTTCCTTTAATAAGGTGCCAATCGAATCTCGAACAAGTTCTTCGCTGGGTAAAACAATGTTTACTGTGGCCGAACTATTCACCGCTCTTCGCATATGACGGGACAGAGCCCAAGGTTTCCCATCAACAGTTTTTATAGTCTCAAATATGCCCGCACCATCTAGCCAACCAAGTTCGTTGCATGGTGACTGTTCCAGCGGAACAAGAGAGCCATTGACAATTACTTTCACTGTAGCTCTCCCCCAGCAATGGCGATGAGTCGCTTAGCTTTGAGTTGAGTTTCTTCCCATTCGGCCCGCGCATCACTACCCCAAGTAATTCCAGCGCCGGTTCCAAAATTGATACTCGTATCTTTCCAAAAAGTCCTGATAGCAACCGAGAGAACGCCTTGATCACCTTGAATCCAACCAAGTGCGCCGCAATACGGACCCCGAGCAATTTCATTCGCAGCTATTACTTGTGTTGCCGATGATTTGGGAGCGCCGCTGACAGAGCCCGGCGGAGAAAGTGCGGTGAATATTTCACTCCACGAAATATCTTCTAACAATTCGCCCTGAACATCTGAAACAAGATGTTGCATTCCTGGGTGCTCTTCACTTGAAAGAAGTCTCGGCACTTCAACAGTTCCACTCTTGCAGATTCGACCTAAGTCATTTCGCATCAGGTCAACGATCATGACATTTTCTGCCTGATCCTTAATACCAAAGCCTTGAGAGTTCGCAGGCTGAGTACCTTTAATCGGTGAGCTTTTTACAGTAGAACCATTTCTGCTAAGGAATAATTCAGGTGAGGCGGACGCGATCATTAATCCTGGAATTTCAAAATAACTAGCCCATGGCGCTGGGTTTCTCTTTAATATCTCCGAAAATAGTCCGCGCAATGATTGCCCATTATCTGCATGAGTCAACCGGCGACAAGCGTTTACTTGATAAACCCAACCTTCAGCTACTGATTTTCTGATTCGTTCAACGTATGCAACATACTGATCAGCGCTGAGCGATGAACTCCACAACCCACTCATTGGGATCCATGGTGTTACCAGAAAAGGTGCATCTACCACCGTTCTAAATTTGGCAGCTGTGAATTCATTCTCAAATGTTGTTGATACCGCCCAAAAACCGCCATCTTCTAAACAGACAGGATCATGTGAAACTTCAACAAGATCGGTGGCAAGCCTGCCGCCCATCCAAAACAATGATGAATTTTCCGCATATGGCACGGGCTAACGCTAACCAATCAACCTCACTTTGGCGCTTACGCCTCTCCTGCGATAGATTTACCCTCCTCGCGGACGTAGCGCAGTTGGTAGCGCGGAACCTTGC
>CANLAC010000084.1 GCA_947488645.1 Actinomycetota bacterium
CTGAAAAGCGACAAGCAGCAGAACGTAACGCACAGCTTGCTAAGGCTCGCAAGAAGGTTTCACTGGAAGACTTCATGGAGCAGTCCAAGATTTCAACACTTAACCTCATTCTTAAGGGTGACGTTTCTGGTTCTGTTGAAGCACTAGAAGATGCATTGATGCAGTTGGATGTTGGCGCTGAAGTAGATCTTCGCGTTATTCACCGCGGTGTTGGTGCAATCACTAAGAGCGATATCACCTTGGCATCTGCCTCTACTGCAGTTGTGATCGGCTTTAACGTTAAGCCAGAACCACAAACTGCAATTTATGCAGATCAAGAAGGTGTCGAAGTTCGTTTCTACTCAGTTATTTACAATGCAATTGAAGAGATTGAGCTTTCCCTTAAGGGAATGCTCAAGCCTGAGTTTGAAGAATCGATCATCGGTAACGCTGAAGTTCGTGAAATCTTCAAATCTTCAAAGGCTGGAAACATCGCTGGTTCTGTCGTTAAGGATGGAGTAATCCGTCGTAATGCAAAGGCTCGAATTGTGCGTAACGGAACAGTCCTGGTTGATAACCTCACAATTGATTCGCTCAAGCGATTCAAGGACGATGCGACAGAGGTCCGTGAAGGATTTGAGTGCGGTATTGGCGTTGGCAACATGAAGGAGATCGCACAAGGCGACATCATTCAGTGCTTTGAGATGGTCGAGAAAAAGCGAGCATAAGCAATGGGTCAATCACATCGCACACTGAAGGTCGCCGACCGCATCAAGGTAGTAGTTGCAAACCTGCTTGAGACAAAGATTAAAGATCCGCGTCTAGGTTTTGTAACTGTTACCGATGCGCGGGTTACTGGCGATCTTCAGCAAGCATCTGTGTTTTATACCGTCCTTGGTGGACTAGATGAGCGTGCAGCAACTGCTGCAGCACTAGATAGCGCTAAGGGTGCTATTCGTTCAGCACTTGGTCGCGAACTAGGTCTTCGTATTACACCAAGCATTGAATTCTTTGAAGATGGTTTGCCGGAGAGTGCTCTTGCTCTTGATTCTTTGCTTGCAAAGGTTCACGAGCAGGATGCACAAGTTGCAGAGCTTCGCAAGAATGCCAGTTATGCCGGGGGAGAAGATCCTTACAAAGCTCCACGTGTAATCGAAGAAGAGTAGCGACGCACATAGTGCACGAGCACGGATTTCTGGTTGTAGATAAAGAGCCAGGCATGACAAGCCATGATGTTGTTGCAATTGCACGCAAAGCTTTAGGTACACGCAAAGTCGGTCATGCAGGCACTCTTGATCCAATGGCTACAGGCATCCTGGTTTTAGGATTTAACAACGGAACTCGTCTCTTGCAATACATCACAGGTGGCGACAAGAGCTATCAGGCAACTGTGGTTTTAGGTGCTGCAACAGTTACTGATGATGTTGAAGGTGAAGTAATTAGTACTGCAGATACTTCTGCAATTACAGATGCTCAGATTCACGACGAGTTATCAAAGATGCGCGGCACAATCATGCAACGACCAAGTTCTGTCTCTGCAGTCAAAATTGATGGGGAACGTGCTTATGATCGAGTTCGATCAGGTGAAGAAGTTGTTTTACCTTCCCGTGAAGTCACAATCACTCAGCTTGATGTCCTAGCCATTCGCAGGCTTGAAAAAGGTATTGAAATCGATATCGAAGTTACATGCTCGTCTGGAACATTTATTCGTGCCATCGCTCGTGATTGTGGTGATGCACTAGGCGTTGGGGGACACCTCAACTCGCTGCGTCGTTCGCGTGTTGCAGGCTTTGGTTTAGATAGAGCGGTCAGCTTGGCGCAGTTAAAGAGCGGTGAGTTTTCAACTTTGGATTTAGCAGATGTAGCACGAGCAACCTTTCCCGTTCGAGAAATTGCAATGGATGAAAAGCTTGAACTTTCCTTTGGTCGCACACTGAGTGCCAATGCGGGTCAACAAATTTATGCAGGCATTTCTGCAGATAACCATTTAATCGCCCTGCTGCACAACGTAGATGGCAAGGCTAAGCCAATTGCTGTGTTCGCGGCAGCGCAATGACTCTGAGACAATAAGAATATGAGCATCGTCGTTATTGGTAACTTTGATGGAGTCCACAAGGGGCACCAACAAGTACTCAACCGTGCCAAGGAGATAGCCGGTGATGAAAAGATTGTTGCACTGACCTTCGATCCACATCCAGTGTCTATTTTTGCGCCAGAGCGAACACCAACCTTGTTGACTATCTTAAGTGACAAGATTGAGCTACTAAAGATTCATAACGCCGACCAGGTGGCGGTTATCAAGTTCACCAAAGAGTTTGCTGCCATGGCTCCTGAAGAGTTTGTTAATAAGGTGTTAGTAGAACAATTAAAGGCGACCACAGTTATTGTTGGACAGAACTTTACTTATGGCTTTAAGGCTGCAGGCAATGTCGTAACTCTGGCTCAGCACTCTGAGTTTAAAACTATTGTTTTGGATCTGCAGTCAAATGCAGAACAAGCAATCTCCTCAACAAGAATTCGCTCGGCAATAGTTAATGGTGATGTTGAAAGTGCCAGAGAGATGTTGACCCGTCCACACCGTCTAGATGGCATTGTTGTTCATGGTGAAAAACGCGGTCGTGAAATTGGATATCCAACTGCAAACCTTGGAAACATAGATGGCCAAACAATTCCAGCAGATGGTGTGTATGCAGGATGGTTAACAGTTGGAATTGATCGCTGGCCTGCAGCAATTTCAATTGGTACAAATCCAACCTTTGAAGGAGTTCGTGGTCGCCAGGTTGAGGCATATGCACTTGATCAAGTGGATCTTGATTTGTATACAAAGTCTGCAACCATTGAATTTGGATGGCGACTTCGAGAGACATTGAAATTTGATGGTCTGGAGCCATTGCTTGAACAAATGGCAAAGGATTGCGCCGAGGCCCGTAGATTGACCGAGCTCTAAGCGGGCAAATCCGCCCGATTTCACCTATTCATAGGCTCGCTGGTAACCTAGCCCTTCAGTCGAGATAGCGAATCTTTCGTGAATCAAACCGAAAGAGCCTCGTGCTCAGTAAACAAGGAGAACAAGAAATGGCACTAACACCAGAAGTAACGAAAGAAATCATTGCTCAGTACGGTTCTACTCCTACTGACACAGGATCACCTGAAGCTCAGGTCGCTCTTCTTTCAAAGCGTATTGAACAAATCACAGATCACTTGAAGACTAACCCACATGATCACCACAACCGTCGTGGTCTTTTGTTGCTAGTTGGACGTCGTCGCCGCATTCTTCAGTACTTAGCTAAGACAGACATCAATCGTTACCGCGCAATTATCGAGAAGCTCGGTATTCGCCGCTAATTAAGTAAACACAATCTGCCGCAGAGCAATGGTCCTCGGTAGTGGTTTCCGCGCTGGATATCTTCACGCGTGAACTTCGATCGGAGATTCATTCTCTTGGCAGATAACAAGGTCCGATAATTTTGTCGTGCCTTTCAATCTACAAAGAGGAGGACCCATGGAGGGTCAAGAGGTTCAGTCAGCCGTTGCAGTTATTGATAACGGAAAATTCGGAAAACGAGAAATTCGTTTTGAAACAGGACGCCTAGCGCGCCAAGCAGCAGGAGCTGCAGCAGTTTATCTAGATGATCAAACAATGATCTTCTCAGCAACAACTGCATCAAAAACACCAAAGGATCAATTTGATTTCTTTCCTTTAACAGTTGATGTTGAAGAGAAGATGTATGCAGTTGGTCGTATTCCAGGATCATTCTTCCGTCGTGAAGGTCGTCCATCAGAGGATGCGATTCTTACTTGCCGTTTGATCGACCGTCCATTGCGTCCATCATTTGTTAAGGGACTTCGTAACGAAGTTCAGATCGTTGTGACAGTAATGGCACTAGATCCAGATCATATGTATGACGTTATCGCGATCAACGCTGCATCAATTTCTACACAACTTGCAGGTCTTCCATTCTCTGGTCCAATCGGTGGCGTTCGCGTTGCTTTGATTGATGGTCAGTGGGTTGCATTCCCTAACCACTCACAGGTTGCTAACGCAGTCTTTGACATGGTTGTTGCAGGTCGCATTAGCGATGATGGCGATGTTGCAATCATGATGGTTGAAGCAGAAGCTACTTCTCGCACAATTGAATTAATCAAGGGTGGCGCACCAACTCCTAATGAAGAAGTTGTTGCACAAGGCCTAGATGCTGCAAAGCCATTCATCAAGATTCTCTGTGAGGCTCAAGCAAAGCTTGCAAAGGTTGCCGCAAAGCCAACTGCAGATTTCCCAGTCTTCTTGGATTACCAGGATGATGTATTTGCAGCTGTTGAAAAGGCAGCTAGTGCAGATCTTGCAAAGGCACTAACAATTGTTGGTAAGCAAGAGCGCGAAACAAAGATCGATGAGATCAGTGCAGCGACAAAGGAATCTGTAAGCGCCAAGTTCGAAGGTCGCGAGAAGGAAGTTCCTGCAGCATTCCGTTCATTGACAAAGAAGCTTGTACGTCAGCGCGTATTGCGCGACAAGATTCGTATTGATGGTCGCGGACTCCGCGATATCCGTGCGCTATCTGCTGAGGTAGAAGTTATTCCTCGCGTACACGGCTCAGCAATCTTCGAGCGTGGAGAGACACAGATTCTTGGAATCACAACTCTTAACATGCTCAAGATGGAACAACAGCTAGATACGTTGAACCCTGAAAATCACAAGCGTTATATGCACAACTACAACTTCCCACCATATTCAACTGGTGAAACAGGTCGTGTTGGTACACCAAAGCGTCGCGAAATCGGCCACGGTGCATTAGCTGAGCGTGCATTGATTCCAGTACTTCCATCACGTGAAGAGTTCCCTTACGCAATCCGTCAGGTTTCTGAAGCACTTGGTTCAAATGGTTCAACATCTATGGGTTCAGTATGTGCATCAACACTTGCACTATTTAACGCAGGTGTTCCACTACGCGCACCAGTTGCAGGTATTGCAATGGGTCTAATCTCAGATTCTGTTGATGGCAAGGTTGAATACGTTGCTTTAACTGACATCTTGGGTGCAGAAGATGCATTCGGAGATATGGACTTTAAGGTTGCAGGAACAAAGGACTTTGTTACAGCTTTGCAGCTAGACACAAAGCTTGATGGAATTCCAGCATCTGTTCTTGCAGGAGCGCTATTGCAGGCTAAGGAAGCGCGTCTTGCGATTCTAGATGTCATGAATGAAGCAATTGATGCACCTGATGAGATGAGCCCATTTGCTCCTCGTATCATTTCTGTGAAGATTCCAGTTGATCAGATCGGTGCAGTAATCGGGCCTAAGGGCAAGATTATCAACCAGATCCAAGATGAAACTGGCGCAGATATCTCAATTGAAGATGATGGAACCATCTACATCGGTGCAACCGATGGACCTTCAGCTGAAGCTGCTCGCGCACAGATCAATGCAATTGCAAACCCACAGATGCCAGAGGTTG
>CANLAC010000085.1 GCA_947488645.1 Actinomycetota bacterium
TGATTAGTCCTTCAAGAACAACAAGACCCATTGCTGCAGCCCATGTCATCTGTGAAGCGATACCAACTGCAACGAAGGTGTTAAGTCCCAAACCTGTAGCTAGTGCGAGCGGATAGTTCGCAACTGAACCCATGAGAATTGTCAATACACCTGCGACTAGTGCAGTTGTTGCTGCGACCATCGCTGGCGCAGGTGCAGCTCCACCGAAGAGGAACTGACCGTTAACATCTGGTGAGTACGCCAGAATAATTGGGTTGAGGGCAACGATGTAAGCCATCGTGAAGAAAGTGACGAGTCCACCTCTAACCTCTTGGGCTACAGATGAACCTCGTTCCGAGATTTTAAAATATGAATCCAGCATGAATGGAGCCTTTCTAATTTTGTTAACGGGGGTGTTTGCGACCCCGTGTGCGATAGGGCGCACAACCCTGGGAAGATAAGTCGATCCTATGTGCTATCTAGAGGTAACTCTTGAAACGACTCCCAAGGAAATAGCGATGGATTGTCCGATCAAGGTCGCGAACATGAGCGTGCCTAAGCCAACTGTCCCTCCAAGAAGCCAACCAGCTACCAAGACGGTGCCTTCAATGCCCAACCTCACCCGGCCAATGCGGACACCAGTTCTGTTATGCAGGGCGGTCATCAAGCCATCACGAGGTCCCGGACCTAGTCCACATGTTATGTACAACGCCGATCCAATTCCAACCATTGCGATACCAATTAGGCAATACACAATGCCCAATAGATATGAGTCTTGTGCAGGAAAGACTGTTACCCCTACTTGAATCGCTATCGCAATCAAAGCAATGTTCGACAAGGTGCCAAAGCCAGGTTTTTCCTTTAAGGGAATCCAGAGCAGCAATACAAGAGTGCTAATTCCAAAAGTTGACCAGCCCATAGTGATATCTAAACTATTTGAAACTCCCTGAGCTAGAACAGACCAAGGAGCATTACCAATCTGGCTTTGAATCAATAAGGAATCACCAAGTCCGAAAATGAATAATCCGAAGAATAGAACTCCAGTGCGAAGAGGAGCGAGATCCCATCTCGATTTTCCGGTCCAAGGTGTGAAAGGAACGGTTTTGTGCGGACGCAGGAACTCTAAAAATGGGTTGGACATTGCATGAGTATAATCAGCATATGTTTCCTGGCGTAGGCACAATCATAAATATTCTCACAATTATCTCCGGTGCTTCGCTGGGTGTCCTTGTAGGAAATCGAATGAATACACGCACTAGGACTTTATTAACTGATGTGTTGGGATTAGTCACCCTGCTTGGCGCAGGAAGTGCATTAATTCCATTGTGGTCTGACCGATACATCGACGCTTTGCCGCAAGGCTGGACACTTCTAGTCGTACTCGGGTCGCTGTTGATCGGTGGATTAATTGGTTCTGCCCTTAAGTTGGAAAATCGTTTGGATTCCTTGGGGGAGAACTTACGAATTAGATTTAAAGCATCAAGTGACTCACCATTTGTAGAAGGATTCGTGGCCGCCTCACTCCTTTTTGCAATTGGTCCTCTAGCAATATTAGGAAGCATTAGCGATGGCATGGGTACAGGAATCGATCAACTTATCTTAAAAAGTACCCTCGACTTTTTTGCCGCAATGGCTTTTGCAACATCACTAGGCTGGGGAGTGGCCGTCTCGGCAATCCCAGTTGGTATCTATCAAGCTACTTGGACAGTCATTGGTTTTGGCTTAGGAGAAATTTTGGATGGTTATCAAGTTGATGCCATGACCATTGTCGGAGGAATAATGCTTATCTGCATTTCCTTTAGATTATTAAACATAAAAAATGTTGCCGTGGGAAATCTTCTTCCCGCTCTTGCGATAGCACCAGTTTTTGCCTTGCTGGCTCATTCTCTTTAGCGAGAAGGTCAGAATGTTGCAGCGTCAATAACAAAGCGGTACTTAACATCACTTGCCACGGTCCGCTTATATGCTTCATTTATATAGGAAGCTTCAATAACTTCCACATCACTTACTATGGATTTTTCTCCACAGAAATCAAGCATCTCCTGCATTTCTGCAATTCCACCGATCATTGAGCCTGCAATGCAGCGGCGACCGTTGAGCAACGTACCCGCATGCACCTGATACGGCTTGCCCGGTAGGCCTATAACCACCAGGGTGCCGTCAAGTCTCAACAAATTGAGATAGTCGCCAATTTCTAACTCAGCACTCACGGTGTTGAGAATCAAATCAAATGACTTAGCAAGCGGAACTAGCGCACTAGCCTCCTTAGTTGAAACAAAGTGGTGAGCACCCATGGCTAGGGCATCTGCTTTCTTAGATGGTGAGTGCGATAAGACGGTTACTTGAGCACCCATGGCTACTGCAAACTTAACTCCCATGTGCCCTAGTCCGCCAAGGCCCATGACAGCCACTTTCATTCCCGGACCAACATTCCAGTGCTTAATGGGTGAGTACAAAGTAATTCCAGCACACAGCAGAGGCGCTACGCCTTCAAGAGGGAGATTATCTGGAATATTCACCGCGTAATCCTCATTGATGACAAAGTTATTTGAATAACCACCGAGAGCAACAGTCTTTCCGTCGCGTTCTAAACCGTTATATGTTCCAGTCATTCCTTCGACGCAGTACTGCTGCAAACCTTGAACACAACTTGAGCATGTGCGACATGAATCTACAAAGACTCCGACGCCGATTTTGTCTCCAACTGAAAACTTCGTTACGGAAGCACCAATTCTGGTTACGATTCCCGCGATTTCATGGCCTGGAACCATAGGGAAAATTGCTGGACCCCATTCCTCGGCCACCTGGTGAATATCGCTGTGGCAGATTCCCGAGTATGAAACATCAAGTGCAACATCATGAGCACCAAGGTCACGACGATCAAATTCATGGCTTACGAGTGATGAACCAGCAGATAGAGCTGCATAGCCACGAGACTTCATTGTTACTCCTTGAAAGGTAGGGGGATCGATGATGTGTGTGCTGCGCCAGATACGCGCGCAGTTACCTGACGCATATGGTGCCGGCGGCACAATACTTCATAAGCAACATCAGCGCCTGTCGACACATCTCCAACAACTACTTGTTCACCTTCGACGACCATCACGCCACCAACAGTTCGTGCATTGTGTGTGGCACGTGATCCACACCAACACAGCGCCTCAACTTGAAGAGTGTTCACACGATCTGCCAGTTCAACGAGTCGGGCAGAACCGGGAAAAAGTTTTGTGCGAAAATCAGCCAAAATTCCAAAAGCAAAGACGTCGATACTCAACCCATCGACTATTCTCGCAAGTTGATCGATCTGCTCGCTTTCATAGAATTGAGCTTCATCGCAAATTATGTAATCGATTCGCTCACCCATCGAGAGCTGATCCACGACCAACTTATGCAGATCCATGAGGGGTGTTACTTCAATTGCAGGACTTGAAAGACCGAGCCGACTTGAAATGACTCCTATTCCAGCTCGGTCATTGTTTGTGAAAATCAATCCAGTGCGACCGCGACTTTGGTGGTTATGTGCTGTTTGGAGGGCAAGTGTTGACTTGCCACTGTCCATAGTTCCACAGTAATAAATTAACTCGGCCATAGAACGCATCCTGCCATAGCTCTAGGAAAATAGCCCCTTAGCAAGCAGAGCAGCTTCAAGTTGTGGCTTTAGAGCCAATGCTGCAGCGACAGAAATATGTGATGCATCACGATAGACGACATAGCCGTCTTGAATTGCAGGACAGATCTTTGAACACAACCATGGTGCTGGATCGATAACTTCAAAGCCTCGGATTACTTTCACAGGTGTTCTCTCAGTGGTGTTGCAAGATTTCACATCACGGGATGCCAAGCAATTAGGAATATCTCGCAATGGCCTTGGTGTGTCACTGATGTAGATCAAGTGGTCAGAAGATCCTATAAGAGAAGTCAGCAAACGTTTTTGCCCATCCGTCCACCATTTATTCTCATCTGAGTAACCACTAGGGGGAGTGAAGTGCTGATAACTACTTAATACAACCGCAGCTGGACGGATCTGTTTGATGCGCGCGACTGATTTATCACGCCACGTTTCACAGTGGACATTCTTATATGCACCTTGATCGGCTCGCGGAATGTCTACAGATGGGCAGGCCGATTTAGTAAGTGAAACGAGTTTAAATCCTCTTTCATTGGCTAATTGCAGCAGCGTCGGAAACCATTGCGCAGCATGTGAATCACCATAGAGAACTATTGTTGTCGCGGAGTTCAGATCACCGTAGGTGCACTCGCCAGACTCTGTCTCGCCATAATTTGAATGACAGTTGTCTCCGTATACCGCCGGTTTTTGCATTACATCGATGAGATTGAACTTGTAGTTGGTGCCTTTAACGCTGATAATCGAAGTCGAGGTAGATGAAATAACGAAGCCTGCAATGAGTGAAATTATGGTTGTCGCGGCAAAGAACTGATAGATCTTCTTTCCGGGAATCTTCTTATGACGTATGGGTTGTTCGATGTACTTACTTGTGAAATGAGCCAAAACTATTGTGAGGATGATGCAAAATATCCGTTCCCGAATACGCAGCGGACGACCTAGGGCGCTGCTCGGCAAGACCAATGCTGGCCAATGCCATAGATATAACGGGTATGAGATAGCTCCAAGCCATTGGGATACTCGATTGTTGCTCAGATCGTTAAAGGCCCGAGGCCAGATGGAGATTGATCCGATAAGTACGGCGGTGGAAACAACTGGCAGCAACGCATTAATGCCTGGGAACGCGGTTTTCTCATCAAATCTAAGACTCGCTACAACGATCCCGATTAGGCCAAACCACGGAATGAATTTATTTCTCCAGAAGGTGTCTGGAACAAATAGAAGCAGCGCACCAAAACCAAGTTCCCAAGCTCTAGTTGGGAGAGAGTAAAAAGCCCAGATAGGAGATGTTTGTGTTTGGTAAATCGATAGAAGTAACGAGAGGAGTGTTGTTACTGCGATTCCGCGGAAGATTGCGCGCTTTCCATAGCGCGAGAGAAACAGAATGAATATCGGCCAGACAACGTAGAACTGTTCTTCTACAGCTAGTGACCAGTAGTGGATAAAGGGAGATGGGGTTGCATCCAGGTTCTGGTAATCATTTTCCCACCAGGCAAAGAGATAATTCGAGATATAGGCGGCAGCTGCGAAAAGATCTCGTCCTAAAGCATCTCGAGTAATTACTGGAAGTACGAACAGTCCAACTATCGCCGTTACAAACAGTACAAAAACTGAGGTAGGAAGAAGTCGCTTTATGCGCCGTTGGTAAAAGGTTTGCAGATCCAATCTGCCCGTATTTTCTATCTCGCGCAGAATGAGACCTGTTATCAAGTATCCAGAGATCACATAAAAAATATCAACGCCAATAAAACCACCCGGCAGTAACCTGGCATGAAAGATTGTTACAAGGAGAGCAGCTA
>CANLAC010000086.1 GCA_947488645.1 Actinomycetota bacterium
TGCTTACCTTTGACTCCAAAGGGCTCATCACTGCAGCCGATAGTGGCCCCATAGGGCAGAAAGAAGTGCTTGGGCTACTCATTTCCAAGGAGTTTGGGGTTTTAGCCCTTACTTCGAGCACAGAATCAGTTTCGATTTTTACCCTACTTCCGCGGTAACCTAAACCCCCGCACACTCAGTGCGAACTTATGAAATGAGAGCGTGATCTATGGGTTCCGTAATTAAAAAGCGACGCAAGCGCATGGCGAAGAAGAAGCATAAGAAGCTTCTTAAGAAGACTCGCATTCAGCGCCGTAACGCGAAGTAATAATTACGGCTTTAGCAGTGCAAGCTTGCCGTTAACCGTGGCAAGAAGATATTTAATCTTATTAACAGTTACCCAAGCGCTCTGAGTAGGTTCAGAGCCTTGGGTACTGCTTACTAAACGTATTGCCGATTGTCCCAAATCCTTTTTGCTCGTATCTAGAGCACACAATCTGTCCTGACAGTTAAAAATGATTGTCTTTCCATCAGTTGTCAGGTACTCACCAGGAGTTCCGAAATTTTCGGTCGTTAACTTTGAAATATTTGTTGGATCACTCAATAGCGCCCAACGAACTTGATTAGGTTTTGGTGCTGTTGCAGTTGATGCAGCTAACCATGTAGCCATCACATCGCCACCTACCTTTGCAAGCGCAACATCAAATCCAAATACAGAAGCATCATCAGTTGAGAGATCTAGTGTTTGATATGCCCATCCAGTTGGTTCAATGCCAGTGCGAGTCGCAATACGTATTGCACCAGAGGTAATTTCCTTCTTCTGGTTCATTGAAACAACTGAATCGTATGCAACGTATGTTTTTGAACCATCAAAGATTGCCTGCAAATGGAATCCGACGTCACCTGTCGTGCGGCCATCTGTTTTACGATCGCCATCTACAAGTTCATATTTCCAAGCAGCAGACTTACTCTTTATGGCACCAAGAAGCACTCCCTGGCTTTCATCTCGATAAAAGACTTGCACAGTACTTGTCGTAGCGACGCACGCATTTGCCACGCTTACATCACTAGATGTGCGCACACGAACTAAGTCCGTGTACTCATTGACGGCAGGACCATTGCCATCAACTACTTCAATAGCAAAGCTCTTGCCGTTATATGTGGCATAGCGAAGATCTTTTTCAGTGGAATCGCTGTAGAAAATATGGAGTGTTTGCTTAACTCCACTGCCATTTACGCACATTGAGATAGCACCGGAAATTGTGTCTGTCGTGCGACCGCTGCTTCCGCCAGCCCCATCAACGGTGACTTTTTTCCAGACTTTGCCGTCAAAGGTTGCAAGCTTTAGGTCACCACTTTTTGTGTCTGTATAGGCAATTGCTGGCTGTCCGTTAAAGGTTGTACTTGTGACACTTTTTCCATCAGCTGCGGTATCTAGCACAGTGCTCTTCCAGCCCGCTTGTGGGATGACAGATTTAGTTGTTACAGCATCTGACACACCTAAAGCATTCTTTGCTACAACTGAAAAACTGTATGAAGTGCCGTTTTTTAATCCAGCCATCAACACTGGGCTAGAAAGAGCTTTCTTCTCAAGGCCTGTCTTTAAGTTTTTAACAATGTATTCACTGATTTGTGCGGTGCGCAAATTGACAGGTGGATCAAATGAAACAAGTGCAGATGAATCGCCAGTGAATGCCTGAGCATTGCGTGGTGACTGTGGAAGATCTGTTGCAATGCCGACAGGTGGTTTATTGCGCATATCTTCCATCATTGCCAATTGAAGTGGGCCAGGTTGGCGAAAAACTTCACCTGGATCAAGACTTGGAGTCATAACTGAATCAAGACCAGATTTTGAAAAAGTATCTTCATCTAAGTGCGAGGTTGATGATCCAGATTGGTAACGCGAAGGCGTATACATCTTTGGCTTCACTCCGCCATTGGCTTTAATTCCAAGAGGACCTGACCACACTAAAGATGAAGTAAGTGCAGTTCCTAATTCTCGTGATGGCGTTGGAAGATCTGCTAAGCGGCGACCATCTGCTGTTTGTAGGTATGCGTCAAAGGGTGTTGGTTGATCCAAACTACCTAATCCGAAAAAAGGATCGTATGCGTCATTAGAAAGAAAACCTAACCCGTGACCGAGTTCGTGAATGAAAACAGATTCAAGATCATATTCAGAAGAAGTCGGAACTCCATCGCCGCGAGTATTCCAGGTGGCACCAGAGTTAACTTGAATAATTATTTCAGGATTCGCTTTATCTAAATCTTTTCCAGCTAAAGCATTTGCAGCAGCTGATGAGTACCACAGCGAGGGATCAGGTGCACCAGAAAATGCTGAAAAGAAACTTCCAGGACGTGCACTACCTAGAACACCCCAAGAGCTTGAACGTCCCCATGATGCATCGACAGTAATCACAGTTGTTGATTTAAAGTTTGCTGACCACACATCAATTGCAGCCTGAACCTCTTTTTTAGCCCAATCCGGAAAGTTGTTGTATTTAACGTCAAACTTCGATTTAAACTCTAGATTCTTTGCCGCAGGTTTGGCTGTCGTAGTTGTAACAGGATCGGTTCCTGCATATATGTAACCCCAATTAGTTGCAGGGATCTGCTTAAAGGCTAAAGCTGGGGCAGATGGCGCAGAAAGAATGGAAACAGCAAGCACACCAGCAAAGGTGATTGCCCAGAGTCTGTTCAAGCGCAGCATGAGCCGAACGCTATCAGGGCATCGGGCGTGGTTTAAGGTCAGGGGTAGGAATTACCAATTCTCTAAGTGAATTAACAGGCAAGAAAGGGGTAATCAATGACCCTGGTAACAATTTATGGCCGAACTGGTTGCCATCTCTGCGAGGATGCATTAAAGCTTTTGCAATCAATGCGGGATGAACTTAACTTTGAAATCGAAGAGATTTTAATTGATGGAAATGAAGAGTTAGAAAAACTATATGGTGAGAAGATTCCTGTTACTCAAATTGATGGCGTACATCATGATTTCTGGCGCGTAGATCCAGAACGGTTTAAATCTTCCCTTGAAAAACATCGTCAGCGTCAATAATTTTGTATGAATAACCTTGTTCAGCTAAGAATCGTTGGCGGTTCTGTGCAAAATCCTGATCGATAGTGTCACGAGAAATTACTGAATAAAACTTTGCACCACGACCATCTGACTTTGGTCGCAAGATGCGTCCTAAGCGCTGCGCCTCTTCTTGACGGCTTCCAAATGCTCCTGATACCTGAATTGCAATTGTTGCATCAGGTAGATCAATCGAAAAGTTAGCGACCTTTGAAACTACTAAACACTTAATTTCACCGGTTCTAAATTTATTAAATAGAATTTCACGCTCTTTAATTGGGGTTTCACCCTTGATGAGCGGAGCACCCAATGTTTCCGATAAATCATCAAGTTGATCGATGTATTGACCAATTACAAGTACCTGATCATCGGCATGCTTTTCTACTAACACTTGAACAACATCACGCTTTGTGCGAGTTGTCGCACAGCTGCGATAACGGTTTTCTGGTTCAGCAGTTGCATACGCTAAACGTTCAGTTTCAGTTAAATTCACCCGAACCTCAATACATTCAGCCGGTGCGATATAGCCTTGGGCTTCAATTTCTTTCCAGGGCACATCAAAACGCTTTGGACCGATCAGTGAGAAAACTTCACCCTCCATGCCATCTTCACGCACCAATGTTGCCGTTAAACCTAAGCGGCGGCGTGATTGGATATCAGCAGTGAAACGAAAGATTGGTGCAGGCAATAGGTGCACTTCATCATAAATAATCAAGCCCCAGTCATAAGAATCAAAGAGATCTAGGTGCGCGTAAACACCATTCTTCTTCTTTGTCATGACTTGGTATGTGGCAATTGTTACAGGGCGAATCTCTTTCTTTGCCCCTGAATACTCACCAATTTCATCCTCATTAAGGGTTGTCCGCTTTAACAATTCCTCGCGCCATTGACGCGCAGCAATTGTATTTGTTACCAAAATTAAGGTTGTTGCCTTGGCATGTGCCATCGCAGCTGCACCAACAATAGTTTTACCAGCACCGCAGGGAAGAACTACAACACCAGAACCACCATGCCAGAAACCTTCAGCAGCAAGTTCTTGATATGGACGGATTTTCCAATCTTTTTGTACTAATGAAATATCGTGTGCTTGACCATCGACATAGCCTGCAAAATCCTCTGCTGGCCAACCAAGACGAAGCAGTGACTGCTTAATTTGCCCACGTTGACTTGGCAGAACAGTAATTGTTTCAGGATCAATTCGAGCACCCAGTAGTGGAGCAATCTTCTTTGCTCTAATTACCTCTTCAAGAACTGCTGTGTCTGTTGTAATAAGAATTAAGCCGTGGACAGGATCCATCTCAAGGCGCAAACGACCGTAGCGAGACATTGTTTCGGCAACATCGATAAGAATTGAGTGGGGGACCGCGTAGCGTGAATACTTAATTAAGGTATCGATAACTTGCTCTGCATCATGTCCTGCAGCACGGGCATTCCATAAACCAAGAGGTGTTAAGCGATATGTGTGAATATGTTCAGGTGATCGCTCTAGCTCAGCAAATGGCGCAATCGCTCGTCGACATTCAGTAGACATTGGATGGTCTATATCGAGCAGTAGCGTTTTATCGCTCTGAACAATCAGTGGACCATCAGTCATTAAGTAAATCCTTTATTAGCGCGTGTAATAACTTGCTGCGATCTTCAAGAGTACTGATGTCTACCCATTCATGTGCTGCGTGAGCTCCATCCCCAACTGCTCCAAGTCCATCTAGAACTTGCGCACCTGCAGCTGCTGCAAAGTTTCCATCACTTGCTCCGCCAACTGAAGCATGACCTAGAGGTGGCATTCCTAGTTCTTTAGCAACTTTCTCTGCGCGCTCATAGAGTGCCATTGTTGAAGTTGTCTCTAATGGAGGCCGATTGAAGCCACCAGTAATTTCGTAACGGGCTGCAGCATTAACAGGCTTTAAACCCTTAATTGCAGCATCAACTCGCTTGAGATCATCCATTGAGTAGGAACGGATATCAATATCAAGAACAGCCAAATCCGGGACAGTGTTAGTTGTGTTACCCGCATGCAGTGTTGTTGGCACAACAGTTGTTCCATGATCTGGATTTTGCATTGCTGTGATTGCTAAAACAGCATGTGCCATTTCAGTTGTTGCATTGATACCTTTTTCAGGTTCAAGTCCAGCATGTGATGCCTTGCCATGAATTTT
>CANLAC010000087.1 GCA_947488645.1 Actinomycetota bacterium
GACATACAAGCAGCATGGGTGGCTCCTAGATAACCGCAGCCAACAACCGAGAGAGTTAAAGTCATGTGGGGGAGTTTACTTCAGAGCCCCGCAAGGGTTTTCATCAGCGGTACGAGTCTTGAATTTATCGATCACAGTTGGAGTTGGCTTTTCACTAGAAGAGGCTGATGGAGATGGGGTTACTTCATCAATGAGGGGTAAATCTTCACGTAAGCGATTGAAAAGTTCTGGAGCAAGTACTGGATCCCATGTAACAACTGAGCCAACACCAGGTACGCGAGCATTGGTATTTCCAAGTGGAATAGTCAAAGTGCGCATTTTGCTGGGAGTAAGATTTTTCATTTGCTTTGCAAGAGTCAGTAAATCACTCTGGTTGAGTTGGGAATCAGTCTTAACTGTCGCGATTGCTGCATTAAAGAAATTTACGAGTTTGATTGGGTTGAGCAGTACGCCAGTGCTTGTTACTTTTCTTAGAACTGCGCCCATAAATTGTTGCTGACGTTGCATACGTCCAAGATCGCCCATTCCATCAAAGTCACGTGTGCGAACATACTTAAGGGACTCAACACCATCAAGTGTGTGAACACCTGCTGCCAAAACTAAGTGGCTACCTGGATCATCGATGTCTCTCTTTGTGCACACTTCAATTCCACCAAGTGCATCAACCATTCCTGCAAATCCAGCAAAACCGATTTCAATGTAATGATCGATGCGAACACCGGTTTCATTTTCGATTGTTTGGATTAGTAGCGGTGCACCACCCCAAGCAAAGGCAGCATTAATTTTTCCCTTAGCCGCAGGAACAATTCTTTTTTTATCAAGAGATGACACATGTTCAGGAATTGTCACTAAAGAATCTCGTGGTATTGAGATTAGCGTTGCCTTATCGCGCGACTTAGAGATATGAACAAGCAGCATGGTGTCAGAACGAGATCCTGCAGCTGTTGCAGTTGATCCAACTCGAAGTAATTTTCTTTGCTCTTTTGTTAAACCTTCGCGAGTATCTGAGCCAACGAGTAGATAGTTCAGGGCTTTATTTGGTTTATCGGGGCGATCTTTCAATGTACCGAATACATCGATTCGATCGATGGCTCCGCTTACCTGACCTAGGCCCAACCAAGAAAATGCGGAGATAAGGACGACTCCCAGAGATAGTGAGGTAATAATCCGAATTGCCCGCGTTGATTTCACTGTCCGAGAGTACTTGAGCGATAGCGTGTGCGGGTTATGTCGACATCAGCTAACGCGTTATATGGCTCACCGAAACGAGAGATTTCGGTGATTCTGCCTGTCCTCAATGAGGAGAAGTATTTAGAGGATGCCGTGAAAGCGATCCTTGCTCAACAATACGATGGAAAGATTGAAGTAATTCTGGCTATTGGGCCATCACATGACAAGACCCTTGAGATCGCACAGCGATTACACATAAACGATGCACGAGTTGTCATCGTTGAAAACCCAACAGGTCGAACTGCAGCGGGACTAAATCTTGCAATAGCTACATCTCAGTACGGGATCATCGTTCGAGTTGATGGCCATTCAAATATTCCTAACAATTATTGCCAATTGGTTTCGGAAGTTTTGGAAAGTACTGGCGCTGTAAATGTTGGCGGCGTAATGGCTGCCGAAGGCCATTCTTTGTTTGAAGGTTCAGTAGCTCGTGCAATGCGCAGTCCACTGGGAGTTGGTGCATCCAGATTCCATACCGGTGGAGGTGCGGGAGAGGTAGATACTGTTTATCTCGGTGCATTTAGAAAAGAAGCATTACTTGCTGTTGGTGGCTTTGATGAGCGATTTACTCGCGCCCAGGATTGGGAGCTTAACTTCAGATTGCGACAAGCAGGTGGAGTTGTTTATTTCGACCCGCGGTTAGTTGTTACTTATCGACCTCGATCAACAGTTAAAGCATTAGCAAAGCAGTACTTTGAATATGGTCGTTGGCGACGTGTTGTCTCACGGCGTCATCAAGGCACAATTAATTACCGTTACTTAGCACCGCCTTTTACTGTTGCTGCAACGACCCTTTCATTGCTCTTGGGGTGGCTGGTTTCACCAGTGCTTTTAATTCCAGCCCTTATTTATGCTGTGTTCATTCTGATTGCATCAGTAGTAATTGGAAAAAGCATGGGTGAGATTCTGTGTTTACCCACAATCTTGCTAACAATGCATATTTCATGGGGGCTTGGATTTCTTACTTCGCCTAAGTCGCTAGCACCTGATGTAACCTTGAACCCGTGAGCACTCCACTGCAGGTATATGAGCCATTTAAAGCTGGCCTGCCAAAACTTGGTCGTTACTGGAAATCCTTATGGTCCAGACGCACCTTCATCAAGGAGTACTCAAAATCTGAACTTCGGGAGCAACATTTTGACTCTGTATTCGGGCAATTGTGGCTAGTTCTAAACCCACTATTGCTTTCAGGGGTTTACTTTATTTTGATCATGATTATTGGTGGCGCTACAGATAGTGCGCGGTATGCACACTTAACCGCAAGCTTATTTCTCTTTTATTTAGTCGCAAACAGTCTTACTGGAGGAGTTAAATCCGTAACTGCTGGCCAACGCTTGATTCTGAACACCGCATTTCCTCGAATCATGCTGCCAATTTCTGCAGTGGTAATTGCAATCTTTAAGTTTCTTCCAACGCTGGTTGTCTTTGTAGTAATCAAGGCAATTGTTGGATCGCCATTTACAATTCAAATGCTGTGGGCAATCCCAGTGTTAATGATTACAATTTTTCTAGCTCTCGCAGTGGCAATAACGATTTCCTGCATCAATGTCTATTTCAGAGATATTGCAAGTTTCTTGCCATACCTAACCCGAACACTTCTTTACCTTTCACCAATTCTCTATGAAGCATCTGCGCTAAAGCCAAGTCTTCGCGCGATTGAGATTGTTAATCCTCTTTTCCCAATCTTGGATTCATGGTCACGCGCAGTTGTACAAGGAAAGGCACCTGAACTTTCAAGCATGCTTCAGGGCCTAGGTTGGGCAACAGGAATCTTCTTTATTGGAACTTATTTCTTCTTATCGAGGGAGCGTGAGTTCGCTGTCCGTCTCTAATTCGCACCTTACAAATGAACTCGCGGTATCAATCCGTGGGGTTGGCCTTACCTACACAACATCAATTGATAAAAAGCCAACCCTTAAAGCACGTGTTAAATCACTCGGTCGTGGAAAAAAACAAACACGAATTGTTCGCGCACTAGATGACATCAATTTAGATGTTCAGTATGGACAAGTACTTGGTGTGATCGGAACAAATGGTGCTGGAAAATCCTCTTTAATGCGCTGCGTTGCTGGCATCTTGCCGCCATCACAGGGACGTATCGAGGTATATGGATCTGTAAGCACGCTGTTGGCTTTAGGCGTTGGCTTTAATCCTTCGATGTCAGGCCGAGACAATGTATTTCTGGGTGGATTAGCTGCTGGAATGTCTCGCGAAGAGATAGCTGGCAACTTTGATGAGATTGCTGAATTTTCTGAGCTAGGCGATGCAATTGATGCCCCAATGCGAACCTATTCATCAGGAATGTATGCACGCTTGGCCTTCTCAGTCGCCGCGGTTGTTCGACCAGATATTTTGATTATTGATGAGGCGCTCAGTACCGGAGATGCCAAGTTTAAGGAAAAGAGCCTGAACCGCGTTAAAGAACTTAGAAGCGATGATCGCGCTCTTATTTTAGTGAGCCATGCGATGCAAACTATCCGGGAAACATGTAACGACGTTGCTTGGCTGCACAAAGGAAAACTTGTTCAACGCGGTGAACCCAACGCTGTTATTGATGCATATCAAGAGTTCTTACACCTTGGAAAGAGCGCAGTAATTGATGAGGATTTTTAAGCCACTACTTCTGGCTATTTCAGTTGCACTGATATTGCCTTCGCAATCTTCTGCGATAGATATTCCTGTCTCATTTCAAGTACAAGGCGCTGGCTATGGCCATGGTGTTGGAATGAGTCAAATCGGTGCACGTGCAAAGGCAATAGCAGGTGAAACAGCCTCTGCAATTATTTCCTATTACTACAAAGATGTTGCAATTGAGCCATTGGATGACTCAAAGATATTGCGTGTGAATATCGGGCATTTATTGACCTCTGCGAAAATGGCCACTGCAACACAAGATGCAACGATGCAAATCTTTAGTGGTGATATCGGTGATGCGCAAGACGTTGTTCCGCTGGCTGTTGTGCCCGTTAAAAGCTCCTTGAATTTTTCTATTCTTGGCTCAACTGTGTTACCTAGCATTGTCACAGGAAAGAAAACTGTAAGTATCCCTCGTAATCGAATCTTTACAGTTCGCTGGACTGGCACTCGTTATCTACCTGGTGTTGATGGCGTTATTTCCTTATCCCACACAACCACAACGAAGAAGTATCGTTACGGACAGATGCAGTTCAGAGCCGTTAAAGCAGCAACCCTTGGATATCGCATTGAAGTTACAAACTCAGTGCGCTTGTCCGATGAATACTTGTGGGGCATAAGTGAAGTGCCATCATCGTGGCCAGAGGCAGCTCTGCAAGCACAGGCAATTGCCTCTAGAACGTATGCAATGAGTAAAGCTGGAATCTATCGAAGCGCGTGTGATTGTGACCTTTATGGTGAAATTTCTGATCAATCCTTTTTGGGTTATGCAAAGGAAATAGAAAAGGGTTGGGGACAGTTCTGGAAAGCAGCAGTTACCAACACTGCAGGCTTGACCATCACTCAAGTGGGTAAACCAATCACCGCTTACTTTGGTAGCTCGACAGGTGGTTTAACAGAGACTGCTGTAAATGCCTGGGGAACGGAAAAAGCTTTCACGCAAACAGTTGCAGATGTTTCCAGCCTAGATCCTGTTCTAAATCCACGTTTTTATCGATGGGATCGCGAAATTACCCAAGCCTCTGTGGCGGCAGCCTTTTTGCTACCTGATGTCGTAACTCTTGAGATTGTTATGAAGAATGCAACGGGAACGGTTGGAACAATAAGGGCGACATCTAGTACTGGAATTCAAAAAAGTTTACGTGGTGAAACATTTAGAAGCCGAACTAAAATTCCATCTGCCTACTTTGATTTAGTTGGCATGCAAAATGCTGTTGAGCCCACCCCAAGTCCCAGTCCGTAATACAACCTCTAAGCAACCATCTAGAGA
>CANLAC010000088.1 GCA_947488645.1 Actinomycetota bacterium
ATCCCAACGAAGCACCAGTTGTTGCTGATTTGGAAGCTGATTTAAAGATTATTGAACAACTTGCCCAGCACCCACGTGTGCGAGCTATTGGTGAAACAGGACTTGATTACTTCCGCACACCACCTGAACTACGTAAGCGTCAGCAGGATTCCTTTAAATGGCATATCGAGTTAGCAAAGAGAACAAACAAGGCACTTGTCATCCATGATCGTGATTCACATGATGATGTCTTATCTGTATTGCTTGAAGTCGGAGCCCCCGAAAAGACTGTCTTTCATTGCTTTTCAGGTGATGTTGAAATGGCTAAGACTTGTATTGAACGTGGATACATCCTCTCCTTTGCAGGCACATTGACCTTCAAGAATGCTCCAGATTTAAGAGATGCCGTAAAGCTTGTGCCTATTGATCAGTTGCTGGTCGAAACAGATTCACCTTTCTTAGCCCCAGCGCCACATCGTGGGGCGAGCAATACTCCTGCGCAGATTGCAACCATTGTGCGAGCCATGGCAGCAGAGCGAAATCAAGATTTAGCAGAACTTGCTACAGCACTTGGCAATAACGCAGAACGCATATTTGGGTCTTTCACGCCATGACATTGCTAGGTGCGGCTCAAATCCGCGAACTTGCTGCGCAATTAGATTTAAAGCCATCTAAGTCACTGGGGCAAAACTTTGTTATTGACTCAAATGTCTGCACCAAGATTGTTCGCACAGCAGGTGTGACAAAAGATGACATTGCTCTAGAAATTGGTCCCGGACTTGGATCGCTAACCCTTGCGATGCTAGAGGTTGCCAAATCAGTTATCGCAGTTGAGATTGATTCACGCCTTGCTCAACAACTACCGATAACGGTGGCGCAACATTTTGAGCATCCAGAGAACCTCACAGTGATTAATAAAGATGCATTAGCTGTTAATGAATTGCCTGTTGCACCAACTGTTTTAGTTGCTAACTTGC
Organism: Actinomycetota bacterium; assembly: GCA_947488645.1. GTDB lineage: Bacteria > Actinomycetota > Actinomycetes > Nanopelagicales > Nanopelagicaceae > Planktophila. The sequence continues at coordinate 957 of CANLAC010000088.1, forward strand.
CATATAACGTTTCTGTGCCAGTACTACTTCATCTGCTGGAAAAGTTTCCAACACTTCGAACTGGCGTTGTGATGGTGCAAGCAGAAGTTGCAGATCGCTTGGCCGCAAAGCCTGGTGGCAAGGAGTATGGAATCCCAAGTGTTAAAGCTGCATGGTGGGCTGATGTGAAAAACGTTGGAACAGTTTCTAGATCAATCTTTTGGCCAGCACCAAATGTTGATTCTAAGTTGGTGGGATTTACTAGACGCGAAACAGCCGGCAGTGAAGAATCTCGCGCGAAAGTCTTTACGATTATTGATGCAGCCTTTGCTCAGCGTCGAAAGATGCTCCGGTCAGCCCTTTCTAGCCTGTATGGATCATCTTCGGCTGCTGAAGCCATTTTGATTAAGGCCGGTATCGATCCGACACTTCGAGGCGAAGCTTTGCAGATTGAATCTTTTTGCAAGATCGCTGCCGTTGCGCCTGACATTTTCTAATTGCGGTTATAGGGTCACTATATGTCAGTAAAAAGTGTGACCGTGCGCGTACCTGCAAAGGTCAACCTTCAATTATCTGTTGGGCCCAAAGAGGCCGATGGTTATCACAACTTGGTCTCTGTTTTTCAAGCAATTTCAATCTTTGATGATGTGACAATTAAGTTGACTGAACCTGGCGCTGGTTTAACAATTGCAGTAACTGGCGAGCAAACTCATGGCGTTCCAGCTGATGCGAATAACTTGGCAGCAAAGGCTGTTGCGCTGATTTCAAAAGAGTATGACTTAACAGTTGATGCTCATATCGAGATTAAGAAATCTATTCCAGTTGCAGGCGGAATGGCGGGCGGCAGCGCAGATGCTGCAGCAACAATTGTTGGCATCGACTACTTGTATTCACTTGGGATGTCTCGCGAAGAGATGGTTGAAATTGCAGCGCAATTGGGTAGCGATGTTCCTTTTATGCTCAGTGGCGGAACTGCAATTGGCACAGGTCGTGGTGATCAATTAACTGCTGCCCTATCGCGCGGCACATATCACTGGGTACTCGCACTCTCCACACATGGATTATCAACACCGGCTGTCTATGCAGAGTGTGATCGCTTGCGCGCTGAACTTGAAATTATTGAACCTCAAACTCATGAAGGATTAATGCAAGCGTTATTAGCTGCAGATGCTCCAGCTGTCGGTAAATCACTTGTCAATGATCTGCAAGCCGCTGCATGTTCATTGCGTCCAGCTTTGCGTTTAGTTTTAGATGTTGGTCAGGAATACGGCGCACTTGGAGCAATAGTTTCTGGCTCAGGCCCAACCGTTGCCTTCTTAGTTGCTGATGTTGATGCCGGCCTTGATTTAACGGTGGCGTTAACGGCCAGCGGGGTAGTGGGCAGCGTTGTGCGGGCCTTTGGTCCTGTGGCTGGGGCGAAAGTAATCTCCTAATAGGGCGCAGTTGGTCACAAGCACCACCATTTATGAGGGAGAATATGCGTTCCGCCATTGTGTAGTGGCTAGCACATGGGCCTTTGAAGCCCAGGGTCCAGGATCGATACCTGGTGGCGGAGCCACCGATAGACTTCACTTGTGACCGTACAAACCGTGATCGTCCTAGCCGCAGGCGAAGGCACACGTATGAAGTCGGCAACTCCTAAGGTTTTACACAGCGTTGCAGGACGTTCGCTACTTGGACATGTTCTTCACGCAGTTAATCACCTTAATCCAACTGAACTTCGAATCGTTGTTGGCTCAGGTCGCGAAGCGGTCGAAGCGCACATCGCAGATATTTCTCCAAAAGCAACAACAGTTTTTCAGGAGCGCCGTGGTGGCACGGGCCATGCTGCCCAGTTAGCGCTCGCAGGCAAAGCACCAAAAGGAACAGTCTTAGTTTTAGCTGGCGATACGCCATTGCTATCTGGTGATTCATTGGCGCAGTTTGTAGAAGCCCACACATCTGGAAAATTCGCCGCATCAGTACTAACTGCAGAGCATCCAGAGCCAACTGGTTATGGCCGCATTATTCGTGATGACAGCGATGAATTACTTCGCATCGTTGAAGAAAAAGATGCAACAGATGACGAAAAATTCATCTATGAAATTAACAGCGGTGTGTATGCATTTGATGGAGAAAAGCTTGCAGCATCAATTGGCAAGCTAACAACGGCAAACGCGCAAGGTGAGTTGTATTTAACCGATGTCATCGGAATCTTAAAGTCTGCCGGTGAATCTATAGCCGCAATAATGATTGATGATTTCACTGAAACACTTGGCGTAAATGATCGCGTGCAGTTGGCTGAAAGTGCCGCCATGCTTCGAGATCGCATTAATGATCAATGGATGCGCGCAGGCGTCACAATCGTTGATCCAACAACTACCTGGATTGATGCAACTGTTGAACTTTCAAATGATGTAACTCTCCACCCTGGTACAGCCCTTCTTGGTTCAACAAAGGTTGCAACAGGGGCTGTTATTGGACCTCGCACCACCCTGACCGATTGCGTTGTTAAAGAGGGCGCACAGGTTCTTGAATCAATCGCTATCCAAACCGTGATCGGTGAAGGTGCCACAGTGGGTCCATTTACATATTTGCGAGCAGGAACACAGCTCGGTGATTCAACTAAGGCTGGCGCATTTGTTGAAATGAAGAATGCAACCGTTGGTACAGGTTCAAAGATTCCGCATCTGTCATATGTTGGCGATGCAACAATCGGTGTGGGTAGCAATATTGGCGCAGCAACGATCTTTGTTAATTACGACGGCGTTGAAAAGCACCACACCACAGTGGGCGATCAGGTCCGTATTGGCAGCGACACAATGCTTGTGGCACCGGTCTCAATCGGAGATGGTGCATATACGGCTGCTGGATCAGTTATTACAGAAGATGTTCCGGCCGGAGCAATTGGTGTTGGCAGAGCAAAGCAAAGAAATGTATTAGATTGGGTTCTGCGCAAGCGCCCAGGAAGTAAATCCGCACAAGCCGCCGAAGCACGCAATAAGAAGGGCTAGATATATGAGCGAGATCCGTTTATCTTCTGAAAAAAGATTGCGCCTATTTGCAGGCCGCGGATTTCCCGAACTAGCTGATGAAGTAGCTGCCGAACTTGGCATCCCATTAACACCAATGTCTGCATATGATTTTGCAAACGGTGAGATTTTTGTTCGCTTCGAAGAATCAGTTCGCGGTTGCGATGCATTTGTTATTCAAAGCCACACAGATCCAGTTAACAAGCAGATCATGGAGCAGTTGATCATGATTGATGCTTTGAAGCGTGCATCTGCAAAGCGCATCACAGTGGTTACACCCTTTTATGGTTACGCGCGACAAGATAAGAAAAGTCGCGGACGCGAACCAATCACAGCTCGTTTGATAGCTGATCTTTTCAAAACCGCAGGTGCTGATCGTTTGATGGCTGTTGATCTGCACACTTCACAGATTCAAGGTTTCTTTGATGGTCCTGTTGATCACCTGTTCGCATTACCAATGCTTGCTAACTATGTTGGCAGCAAGGTTGATCGCACACGCTTAACAATTGTTTCTCCTGACTCAGGACGCGTTCGCGTTGCAGAGCGTTGGTCAGATCTTCTTGGTGGCTGTCCGATCGCATTTATTCACAAAACTCGCGATCCGCGCGTTCCAAATGAATCAATCACAGGCCGTGTCGTTGGTGATGTCGTTGGACAAACATGTGTAGTTATCGATGACATGATCGACACAGCGGGCACAATTACAAAGGCGGTAGATGCGTTATTTGATGCAGGTGCTGCAGATGTAATCATCGCTGCAACTCACGCTGTCTTTAGTGGTCCTGCAGTTGATCGCTTGAAGAACTGCCGTGCATCAGAAGTGGTCATCACAAATACTCTGCCAATTACAGAGGACCAGAAGTTCGACAATTTGACCGTGCTTTCAATTGCTCCGCTTCTGGGCCGAGCAATCCGTGAGGTCTTTGAGGATGGATCAGTTACGAGCCTGTTTGATGGTCATTCCTAAGCCTCAATTTGCTTCAATGCTTGTCTAAAAGATACTGTTCGACCTGTTCCGGCGAGGGTAGCGAATAGCTTTCCGTGATCGACGGGTAAGGGATTTTTCTCCT
>CANLAC010000089.1 GCA_947488645.1 Actinomycetota bacterium
TAACAACTGATTATTTGCACGTTGATGCAGCATCAATGTTCTTTGTAACTAATCCAGATCGCTTTGATGTTGTCGTAACAGATAACTTATTCGGAGATATCTTGACTGATATCGCTGCAGCAATCTGTGGCGGTATTGGACTTGCAGCCTCAGGAAACATCAACCCAACCGGAAAGTTCCCATCAATGTTCGAACCTGTTCATGGTTCAGCACCTGATATCGCTGGAAAGAATTTAGCTGATCCAACTGCAACAGTCATGTCAGTTGCGATGATGCTTGATCACCTTGGTTTTGCAGATGCTGCGCGTGATGTTGAGCGTGTAGTTGCAGCAGATCTTTTAGCTCGCGGAGACAAAAAGCGCAGCACTAGTGAAGTTGGAGATGCGCTAGCAAGCGCACTGTAATCTCATGAAAATCACTCTTAATCCAAATGCCAAAGATGCTGCTACACGCGATGCGTTAGTTGCTGAAGGTGGATTCGGTAAGTACTACACCGACCACATGGTTATCTGCGAATGGAGTGAGAAGGATGGCTGGGGCGAACCGCACCTAATGCCATATGGTCCAATTTCTTTAGATCCAGCAACAGCTGTTTTCCATTACGGTCAAGAAATATTTGAAGGTATGAAGGCATATCGCCAACCAGATGGATCCATTGCGTTGTTTCGCCCAACTGCAAATGCAAAGCGTTTTGCTAATTCGGCACGACGCTTAGCGCTTCCAGAAATGCCTGTTGAATTATTTATGGAAACAGTCGAAGCACTTGTTAAGCAAGATGCCGGTTGGGTTCCAAGCAAGGTAGGCGAGTCTTTGTATATCCGCCCATTCATGATTGCAACTGAGGTCGGACTTGGTGTTCGTCCAACGAATAAGGCTTCATACATTCTTATTGCAACACCTGCGGGTGCTTACTTTGATCCTTCCAAGGCTGTATCTGTGTGGATCTCAACTGAATATGTGCGCGCTGCTCAAGGTGGAACGGGTGAGGCAAAGTGTGGCGGAAACTACGCAGCATCACTTATTGCACAAAAGGCTGCAGCAAAAGAAGGTTGCGATCAGGTTGTGTGGATTGATGCAAAAGAGCGCAAATGGGTTGAAGAGATGGGCGGCATGAATCTTTACTTTGTAAAGGGTAAAGGTGCAGATGCAACCGTTATTACGCCAAAGCTAACTGGAACACTACTTCCAGGAATTACTCGTGATTCCATTTTGTCAGTTGCAGCAGATCTTGGTTACAAGGTTGATGAAGTCATGTTGTCAATTGATGATTGGCGAGATGGTGTTACATCAGGTGAAATTTCTGAAATCTTTGCGTGTGGAACAGCTGCAGTCGTTTCTCCCGTTGGCCAAGCAAAGAGCGCGATGGGTACTTGGGTAACAGGTGATGGACAGCCTGGCTCAATCACAATGCAGATTCGCAACCACTTACTTGGCATTCAACATGGAAACATCAAAGATGCCCACAACTGGATGAGTGCGGTTAAGTAATGCCAGTAAATGATGCTTTTCATATCTACGACACAACCCTTCGCGATGGCGCTCAGCAAGAGGGATTAAATCTTTCTGTCCATGACAAACTCAATATCGCACGTCATCTAGATGATCTTGGTGTTGGCTTTATCGAGGGTGGATGGCCAGGTGCCAACCCAAAAGACACTGAATTTTTTGCTCTCGCTAAGAAAGAATTGAAATTAAAGAATGCAACCTTTGTTGCTTTCGGTGCCACTCGTCGTCCTAATGCAAATGCAGCTGATGATGTTTTGCTGGGAGCATTACGAGATAGCGGTGCACCTGCTGTAACACTTGTTGCAAAAGCATTTGATCGTCACGTTGATCTTGCGCTAAAGACAACTCTGGATGAAAACCTTGCGATGATCCGTGATTCTGTCACACACCTTCGCCAAGAGGGCCAACGCGTTTTTCTAGATGCAGAGCACTTCTTTGATGGCTATCGCAGCAACCGTGCGTATGCGCTCGAAGTTGTGCGAGTAGCTGCAGAAGCTGGTGCAGATGTAATTGCGCTCTGTGACACCAATGGTGGAATGTTGCCAGATGAGCTTTCACAGATTGTTCATGATGTTCTAACAGCAAGTAATGCTCGACTTGGTATTCACTGTCACAATGACACAGGGTGTGCGGTAGCAAACTCCATGGCAGCAGTTGCTGCTGGTGCAACACACGTGCAGGGAACTTTAAATGGCTACGGTGAGCGCACAGGAAACGCCGACCTTGTAACGATCATCGCAAATCTAGAATTAAAGACACAGCAACTAGTCTTGCCAACAAATGCCCTGCAAGAGGCTTTTAGAATTTCACATGCAGTAGCAGAAATTACAAATGTTGCTCCAAGTTCTCGTCAGCCATATGTTGGCGTTTCAGCTTTTGCCCACAAGGCAGGACTGCATGCAAGTGCAATCAAGGTTGATCCATCCTTGTATCAACATGAAGAGCCTTCAGCTGTTGGCAATGACATGCGTATGTTGGTTTCTGACATGGCAGGTCGCGCATCAATCGAGCTCAAGTCACAAGAACTTGGCGTAGATCTGGGCGGGGACAAAGAACTTATTGGTCGCATTGTTGATCGTGTAAAGGAAATGGAATCACGAGGATTCACATTTGAAGCAGCAGATGCCTCATTTGAGCTGCTTGTACATGAAGAGATGTTAGGAAAGCGTCCTGCGTTTTTCACAATAAATCACTGGGTAACATCCGTTGAACGCGCAACAGATGAATCAATTATTACTAAGGCTGAAGTAACCGTGACTGCAAGTGGACAAGAGATCACATGCAAGGGTGAAGGAAACGGTCCTGTTAACGCTTTTGATAATGCATTGCGTACTGGATTAATTAAGTTGTATCCAGAACTTTCTTCCCTAGAACTTATCGATTACAAGGTTCGCATCCTTGAAGGCCGTTTAGGAACTGGTGCGGTAACCCGCGTTTTGGTCGAAACAACTGATGGCAAGGGCGAGTGGAACACGGTTGGCGTGCATGAAAACGTTATTGCAGCATCTGCCATGGCACTTGAAGATGCGGTTACCTTTGGCTTACTGCGTCAGGGACGTAAGCCCGAGTAAACTCGTACCGTGAGCGATGAATATGAAAAGCTAATTGCGGCTTTTACTCGCCACTTAGAAGTCGAACGAAGCCTTTCTGTTCACACAATTCGTGCCTACCTCGGTGATCTTGAAAGTTTGATCTCACACCTTGAGCAAATTGGTGTCACGAATATTTCCCAATTAGAGCTGATTCATTTGCGCTCATGGCTTGCAAATCAACAAGTTAAAGGGGGAGCGCGCACAACATTGTCACGTCGGGCAGTCTCTGTTCGTTTGTTTACGAAGTGGGCACTTAAGAATAAGTATTTAGAGAAAGATGTTGCCGCAACATTGGCAACGCCAAAAGGTCATCGCACACTGCCTGAAGTTCTTGAAGTAGCAGATGCAAAGGTTGCCATGGATTCACTGGCTACGCGGGCGGCAGAGGAAGAAACACCTATTTCATTACGTGATGTTGCGATGGTTGAAATGTTGTATGCATCCGGTGCTCGTGTGGCCGAACTATGCGGACTTGATCTGTCAGATATCGATTACGACCGTCAAACAATTCGAGTTTTAGGTAAGGGAAATAAGGAGCGCACAATTCCCTTAGGAAATCCTGCGATGAAAGCGTTGAACGTGTGGCTTAAAGAGGGAAGAGATTCGCTAGCCAACTCACAATCGGAAAATGCTGTATTTCTAGGAGCTCGCGGAAAACGAATTGATCAACGAACAGTTAGAACTGTTGTCTATAACGCCTTGCAAGCAATTGAGGGAATAGAGCGAATGGGGCCTCACGCATTGCGACATTCAGCGGCAACTCATTTGCTCGAAGGTGGTGCGGACTTGCGCACGGTGCAAGAAATCTTGGGCCATGCATCACTTGCCACAACGCAGATTTATACCCATGTATCTACGGAGCGCTTGCAAAAAGCATTCAAGCAAGCACACCCACGCGCATGAGAGCATCTTTAGTTGTTATTCCAACATATAACGAAGCAGAAAGTATCGGGCAAATACTTCATGGCTTGAAAAGCCTTGATGTTGATGTTTTGGTAATTGATGATGGATCACCAGATGGCACAGCTGACATCGTCCGGATGCACAAGGTCGAAGTCATTGAACGTGAAGGTAAACAAGGTTTGGGTAGTGCCTATCGCACAGGATTTTCAATTGGTATTCAACGTGGATATACCTACATTATTGAAATGGATGCTGATGGGTCTCACCAGATACAAGATCTTCAAAAGATGATGGAATGGATAGGTAGCGCTGACCTACTCATTGGTTCTCGTTGGATTGCAGATGGTGCCATTCAAAACTGGAGCAAATTTCGTGAGTACTTATCTAAGTCTGCAAATTCTTATGCCAATTTGCTGTTATTGCTTGGAGTGAAAGACACAACCTCTGGATTTAGGATTTATACAACTGATTTACTCAAGAAAATGGAAGTTTCAACTATTCGCAGTGAGGGATATTGCTTTCAAATCGAGATGACTCGTCGGGCAATTGCTCGTGGGGGATCGATCGCTGAAATTCCAATTACTTTTGTTGAAAGAATCTATGGAAAGAGCAAAATGTCCTTTGCTATCGCCCTGGAGGCTGTTGTTCGCATCACCGCCTGGGGAGCTCTACGCTTAATCGGGCGGTAATTTCCACGCTCACGCTCAGGTAAGATTTCCCCTGCACCAACCTTCGGGTTGGTGACATCTCAGCACTCACTGACTTAGGTCGGCATAACCACCTCGGTCCACAAGAAATTGTGGTCGGTGATTTTGAGTGCGACGGGCCGAACAAATTGTTTGGCCATAAACCGAGCGGGTTTATTGCGCACTGCGCGAAAACCTAAGAAGGAGTATGCCGTCATGGCAGTTGTAACAATGCGAGAGCTCCTCGACAGCGGAGTCCACTTCGGACACCAGACTCGTCGATGGAACCCAAAGATGAAGCGCTTTATTTTCACAGAG
>CANLAC010000090.1 GCA_947488645.1 Actinomycetota bacterium
AGCCAGGTATTGAAATGGGTTATCTCTCTGCACAAGCATTGCGCGCATCACGCATTGTTGTAGACATCGGCATGCACCTTGGATACAAGGATGACAATGGTGTTGTCTGGAACGCTGAAAGCTCACGTAAGTTGCTTAACGAGCAGGCACTTCTAGACGAGGATCATTCACGAAGTGAAACTGATCGCTATCTTGGATGGCCAGGTCAGGCTATTTCCTACAAGGTTGGCGAGCGCGTGTGGATGACTGCTCGTGAAGATGCCAAGGCGCGACTAGGGGCTGACTTCAATATGAAGAAGTTCCACAGTTATGCACTCAAACTAGGACCTATGGGACTTGATCCATTTGCGGCAGAAATGAAGATGTGGAAAGGTCAATAAACAGAGTTTGAACAGAAGGGGTGGTTGGGGTGAAAATGCCCCGATCGCCCTTTTTTCATGCTTAATTTCCTAAAATAGATGTGAAAATAGTGAGAAACTAATGCATTTGGTACTGCTTTTTGTCCGCAAATAGTTCACACTTGTGCATGTCGGAGGTCAAGGGTATTCCTCGAGGATTCCCTGCGGCCGATGAATTCAGAGGCCAAGGGGCCTCTCCACATGATCCTCATGGAGGCATATTTCAATGCAACTAGACAGCAACCAATGGAATCTGGTCTATAACGTATTCTCGTTCGGACTGATTTCTATGCTCGCTTGCACCATTTACACACTCGTATCACAGCAGCGTGTATTGGCTAAGTACCGTAACGCCCTAGTTATGTCATCGATGGTTACATTCATCGCTGGATACCACTACCTACGTATCTTTGATTCATTCAAGCATGCATCAACAAATGGCATGGTTAAGCTTGATGGATCACAAGATGCATTCAACGAGGCATACCGCTACGTTGACTGGCTTCTAACTGTTCCTCTACTACTAGTAGAAGTTATTGCAGTTCTTGCACTAGCTAAGGAAGTTTCACGCTCACTAATCACACGCCTTGTTCCAGCATCTGCTGCAATGATCGCTCTTGGTTACCCAGGTGAAATTTCAAACGATCAGAACACACAGGTTCTATACGGTGTTCTATCAACACTTCCTTTCATCTACATCCTTTACGTACTATTCGTAGAGCTTGGTAAGTCACTTGAGCGTCAGCCAGAAGGAGTTGCAGCAACCGTTGGTCGCCTGCGCCTACTACTGATTGCAACATGGGGCGTTTACCCAATCGCTTACATCTTCAACATCGTTGGTGATGCTTCATCATCATCATTCGTAACAGTTCAGGTTGGTTACACACTTGCAGACGTTTTGGCTAAGTGCGTATTCGGTCTAACAATCTTGAAGATTGCACGCATGAAGTCAATGGCAGAAGGAATGAAGGACGATCACTAATCACTGATTAGTGGATCTCTTTTAGCTAAGAATCCTAAAAACAGGAGTGTCGCGAAAGCGGCACTCCTGTTTGCTTTCATAGACTAATGACATGAGCCAAGAGAAATTAGATAAGTACTGGATCAACAACTACCGCATGGGCGGCTATCTGCTATTTGCATGCGGCCTAATTAACCTTCGATACCAATGGGGCGAACCGGACATCATTTCTCGCAGTGCATTAATTTTTGGTCCAGGTGCGGCAATTCTTGGTGCAACGTTTAGCCCAGCACTCCTTAAAATTCTGGCTCGTCGCGAAGTAAAAGCACTGCTAGCTATTGCCGGTGTTGCTTTGATTGCATTTGCTTTTAGTAATTAAAAGCGCCGTTACTTCCTGAAGGATAGGTCTGCCTTTTTCATTTCGGTAGTTAAAATCCGAATTGCATTTGGTCCCATTCCGTGTAGCTCTTTTACTGCTGCAAGTGAAACCTTGCGTAGGTCAGCTAATTCAAATAAGCCATCATCAATGAGTGCACGGCGTGCAGGAGCAGCTAGGCCAATTTCACGCCAAGCGCCATCTAGTGATTCATAGCGATCCAGATCTGCGCTTCCATTGGTGACAACAATTTCAGATGCTTGTTTCTTTTCTTCACGGCGGGCAGCAGCAGCGCGCTTTATTTCAGCGGCTTCCATTTTTATTTTGGCTGCAGATTTCTTTGCCATGTATGAACTGTAACTTCTTACCTATAGATGTGTGCGGGAGGCGGGACTTGAACCCGCACGTCCGAAGACACAGGTTCCTAAGACCTGCGTGTCTGCCATTTCACCACTCCCGCATGGTTTGAAACTTTCACTTCCAACCAAGAGGCAAGATTAGAGGTAAGAGGCAGTTTTACCAAAATGAGCACGATAGCCTTGCTTAGTGTCCACACAGATTGAGATCCTTGAAGAGGCGATTAAGGCTGCAATAGAAAGAGCCATAGCCTCAGGAGCCGTCAGTGGCAAAGCACCAGAGGCCATCAAATTAGATCGGCCAAAAGATCGAGACCACGGTGATTATGCATCCTCGATTGCTCTGCAATTGGCAAAACCTGCAGGCATGAATCCCCGCGATGTCGCTGTAATTATTGCAGAACAATTAAAAGGCGTTTCAGATATTTCAAAGGTGGATATTGCTGGTCCTGGATTTATTAACATCACCTTAAATCGTGCAAGCCAAGCTGTGCTTGTGCAAACAATTCTTAATGCAAAAAGTGATTTTGGAAAAGGTGCTGCACTAGCTGGTGTGAAGATTAACTTGGAGTTTATTAGCGCTAATCCAACTGGGCCATTGCACCTTGGACATACGCGTTGGGCTGCAGTAGGAGATTCTCTTGGTCGCGTGCTAACTGCCGCTGGTGCACAAGTAACACGTGAGTTCTACATTAATGATCGCGGAAACCAAATGGATCTCTTTGGTCAATCCGTTGAAGCTGTTGCACTTGGTAATGCCGTGCCCGAAAATGGTTACCAAGGGGATTACATTAAAGATTTAGCGCAAGAAGTTGTTGTGCAAAATTCAGAGATAAAAACTTTGCCTGAAGAAGAACGATTTATCGCATTTCGTGAAGCGGCATATAAATTGCAGTTAAAGGATCAACAACGAGTACTGGATACCTTTAATACACACTTTGATGTGTGGTTCTCAGAACGATCTTTACATGAGCAAGGCGCAGTTGAGCACGGCATGGAAAAGCTTCGGGCAAAGGGACATGTTTTTGATGTTGATGGCGCTGTGTGGCTTCGAACTACAGATTTTGGCGATGACAAAGATCGAGTAATGACAAAAAGTGATGGCGCACTTACCTACTTTGCATCAGATACTGCTTATTACATCAATAAGCGTGAACGTGGCTTTGATATCTGTATTTACATGCTGGGAGCTGACCACCATGGTTACATCGGCCGCCTAAAGGCAACAGCGGCTTGTGCTGGAGATGATCCTGCTTACAACGTTGAGGTACTAATCGGTCAGCTTGTGAAGATTATGGAAGGTGGGGAAGAAGTTAAGCTTTCTAAGCGCGCTGGAACGATTATTACTTTGGAAGAACTTGTTGAAAAAGTTGGCGTAGATGCTGCGCGTTACACATTGATTCGCTACCCAGTAGATACCCCGATGGTGATGGACATCGATATCTTAAAAAGAAATACAAATGAGAATCCGGTCTACTACGTTCAATATGCCCACGCTCGCATCGCAGCAGTTCTGCGTAATGCCCAAGAACTTGGTGCATCGTTAGATCTAAAGGATTTTGATCCTTCTCAATTAACCCACGATCGTGAGAATGAATTACTTGCTGCCTTGGCTGAATTCCCACGAGTGGTGGCAAGTGCTGCAGAATTTCGTGAGCCACACCGCATAGCGCGTTATCTCGAGGAACTTGCTGGTACTTATCACGGTTTCTACAACGATTGCCGTGTCTTGCCTATGGGGGATGAAGAATTATCTGCGCTACACACCGCGCGTTTATTACTATGTACTGCAACAAAGCAGGTTGTTCATAACGGTCTAGATCTTCTAGGCGTGAGTGCACCGGAGAGGATGTAGCTGATGTGGTCTTCATCTGTTACAACGGGCACTGAACTTTCCTTGGCAGGAATTACTGCCAAGAATCTTGCTAAAGAATTCGGGACTCCAACATTTTTTATTGATGAGGCAGACTTTCGTGCTCGCGCCCTTGCCTGGGATAAAGCGTTAAAGGATGCCTTTGGGCCGCACGCAGGCACTGTTTATTACGCATCTAAAGCATTTATCTGCACAGAACTTGCACGTTGGATTAAGGATATTGGCATAGGTATAGATGTCAGCACCGGTGGTGAAATGGCGGTTGCACTTGCCGGTGAAATTGATCCCTCAAAGATAGAAGTGCATGGAAACAACAAATCTATTGCTGAAATTGAGAAAGCTATCTCTGTTGGAGTCGAATCTATTGTTATTGACTCACTGTATGAGATAGAGCGCGTGGCAGAGGCTGCGAAAAATGCTGGCAAAGTTCAGCGAGTATTGCTCCGAATAACACCAGGTATTCAAGCCCATACTCATGAATCAATTGCAACAGCACATGAAGATGTGAAGTTTGGCTTTTCTATTGCAAGCGGCGCTGCATGGGCAGCAATTGAAGCTGTTAGCGCGCAACCAAGCCTTGAACTTCGTGGAGTCCATGCACATATTGGTTCCCAGATCTTTGGATATAAATCATTTGAAATTTTGTCAGAGCGTCTCATCTCTTTACTTGCACAGTATCGCGATGAGTATAAGAGGGAATTGCCTGAACTAGATCTTGGCGGGGGATACGGAATCGCATATCTTCCTGGAGATGAAACTGTTAATCCTGCAGAGGCGATGAACGCACTTGCGGCTGCAGTAACAAAGAACTGCGGAGCACACAAGCTGCAGATTCCAAGAGTTTCAATTGAACCAGGCCGGGCGATCGTGGGTCCAACAATGTTTACTT
>CANLAC010000091.1 GCA_947488645.1 Actinomycetota bacterium
GGTGCTGGCGACTGCCACCATGCAGCAGGTGCGGCTTGATTCTTTTTGTTTCTAGGAAAAATCATGTCTCTATCTTTACACCTTGGTGGCTACGAGCAAGCCATCTCCGATTGGAATCAAAGAACTCACCCAATGCTCTGAGTCGTTCTTGATAATCTTCCCAGCATCTCGCAGGGCCACAGTTTTCGGATCACGCTGGGTAGCATCGCTGACCTTGCCGCCGCCATAGTAATTATCAATAACTAGCGCTCCACCACTTCGCAAAATGCGGTGTGCCTCGCTAATGACGAAACTGAGATCTTCAGGGTTATGACGCAACACAACTAAGTCATATGCGCGATCAGTTAGCTTAGAAATAACATCAACAACGGTGTTGGTTATTAAGCGATAGCGCCCTTGTGAAATGTCAGCGTCAGCAAATGCTAATTTAGCAATTTGCGTATGTTCCATCTCATCGTCTATCGATGTAAGGGTCCCGCTTTCCAACATTCCATCAAGTAACCACAATGCACCAACTCCTGAACCTGTTCCAACTTCGACAACAGATTGTGCCTTTAAGGTAAATGCTAAATACCGCAGAAATGCTCCAGAGCCAGGAGTTGTATCAACCGTTCCTAGTTCTACGCCTCGAGCACGTGCCTGGGACTTAAAGAAATCTTCTGTGATAAATCCTTCAGCAAATTCATGTGGATCTATTTTCATCACAGCGAGGTAATCCACTCTGTTAATAAGCGCACGCCAAAACCTGTGCCACCCTTTGAATTCTCCCCTGCATCAACCTCGCTACGTCCCGTGCCAGCAATATCTAAGTGAACCCAGCGACGTGAGCCAACAAAGTTTTCAAGGAACAATGCAGCAGTTACAGATCCTGCAGAATACTTTGCCTTGCTGGCGTTGTGATTGAAATCTGCAATATCGCTACCTAAAGAATCTTTGTAATCATCAACAAGTGGCATATGCCAAACACGATCACCTGATGCTTCGCCAGCCTTTGATAGCTGAGCAGCAAGTGCGTTATCGCGCGTATACATCGCGGCGTATTGGCGTCCCAATCCCAGTGAAATAGCACCTGTTAAAGTTGCAATATCCACTAAGTAATCAGGATCAAGATTTATATCTGCATATGCAAGTCCATCTGCCAAGACCAAACGACCTTCAGCATCTGTATTAATCACTTCGACAGTTGTGCCACCGTAATGTTTAATGACATCACTGGGGCGCTGTGCCGTGCCAGAAATAGCGTTTTCAGCCATCATCATCAATGCTGTAACCCGCACATTAGGTTGTAATTCTTCAAGAGCTGTCAGGGTTGCAAGAATTGCGGCAGATCCTGCCATGTCGCTCTTCATCGCGATCATGGTGTCATAAGGACGCTTTAGTGAAATTCCGCCAGTATCAAAGGTGATCCCTTTGCCGACTAAAACAATGTGAGGTAGTGCATCAACTGATTTTTTCTTTGATTTTGGCTGATATGAGACCTCGATCATGCGGGGACCGGGCTTTGGTGATGATCCACCTACTGCTCGCAATCCACCAAACTCTTTAAGTTCGGTTCCAGCAAAAATCTTTACCTTTAATCCTGTTCCTTTTGCAAAGAGCTCGGCTTGCTTACCCATCCATGCAGGCGTCTTGATATTTGCAGGGGTATGAATCAAATCGCGAGCGCGGCACATAGCTTGTGCGATTGCGGCAGCATCTTCTACAACTTTTTTGTCTTTGCTTCCAACCAATAACGTTGGCTCTTCTTTTTTCTTATCAGTCTTTAAATTCCACACCCAGGCACCAAGTGCCATTGAGATCGCATGTGCTTTAACTTCCTTAACTGCACATGCAGAGTAAACAGATAGATTCTTTCCCCGCACTTTGCGTCCAACAGATGCGCCAGCTGCTCGAAGAGCAGCACCGCTTTGATCTCCGATTCCAACCAAAAAAATCCGATCTGTTGGGCAATCAGTTGCACTAACAGGAATCTCAAATATTTCGCCAGCTTTTGCTGTTGGTCCAAAGAAAGTTAACTCGTCAACAAGATTTAATCCGAAGAGTTTTTCAATATCTGCAACTAGTGGCCCCACGAATTCAAATGACTCATCGGAGTTTTTAACATATCCGATTGCAATTGAGTTGGCAGATGATGCCGCTTTAATATCTAGCGAGGCGGCGATTGGTAGTGCTGACATGATTGGTAAGGCTAGTGCCTTGGAAAAGGAATTACTTCTTAACTAGTGCGACTGCGGCGTGTAACGCGGCACTGAGGTTATTTGCTTCTTCTGCGTTCATTTCAACGACCAAACGGCCGCCACCTTCTAGAGGGATTCGCATAACCAATGAGCGAGCTTCCTTTGTAACCTCCATTGGACCATCACCAGTACGGGGTTTCATGGCTGCCATGTGGGGACTCCTCTAATCGGTTGAATTACTCTTTTGAAGCAAGGGGGTAAGTATCTCGCACAATGCACCGTTGTGCGAAATCGAAGATATGCCTTAAATACCCAAAATCGCGCTCAATCTGGCCTTACCTTGCTTGATGATCGCTTCTGCAGAGCGTTCTGGAACCCCTAACATCGCCGCAATCTCGGCTGCCGACATTGATTTGAGATAGTGCATCGTCAAGATGATGCGTTCTTCATCAGGGAGGGAAGCAAGCGCATCTGCGAGAGTCTGCGATTGCTTGCCCATTGGCTTAGTTTACTTCGTTTGGATTACTTTCAATGGCGCAAATGGCGGCCGAGCTTGGTCAATGAGATGCGCACGCCAGCGTATAAACCAGGTGCAATAAGAAGGAATATCGCTCTCGGAGCCAAAATCTCTTCCGACCAATTAAATCGAGTTGTGTCTGCATCGATTACTACGAGTTCAAATCTGCCAGTTCCCTTGATGATTTTGCCAGTATGTAAAACATCGCAGATATGGGGAGGCTGCCACGAAGTAACAACCATATGGTCCATTACTCCTAATTTACCAATCCCTGTAAATGCAGCAATTGTTGTTCCCACGCCTTCACGAATCTCTGATGTCACATCAACTCTTGTTTGCAACATCCAATCGCCTTGAGATTCCCAATCGGCAAGTGCAGCCCAGACTTTTTCAATCGGTGACTTAATGACAAGGCTCATTGCAATGTGATTACTTCTCATGCACCACATGCTTTCAGTGCATCATCAACACTTGTCGTCCACTGCACAATCTCGCGCATTCCAGGCTTTATAAACTTTTCTTCCTCAAGATGAACGATTAATTCGTGCAACGGTGCATAGATTCCAAATGGGTCCAAGATGACTACTGGCTTGGTGTGAAACTTTAGATAGTGGCCAACCCAAATTTCAAAGAACTCCTCTAGAGTTCCAGCGCCACCTGGCAAAGTAATAAAGGCATCTGAAATATCAGTAATCATGTGTTTGCGCTGACCCATTGTTTCAACAACATGGAGTTCATCGTTGTCATGATCTGCAAATTCAATATCGACTAGCGCTTGCGGGATTACGCCGACAGTTTTGCCGCCCTTGTCACGAGCACCTCGGGAAACTGCGCCCATCATTGAAATATGGCCACCGCCCGTAACTAACTCGTTGGAAGTTGCAGCGATCCCCTGGCCTAGTTCATAGGCAAGCTCTACGTACTTATTATCAATCGTTGGGGATGATGAGCAGAAGACGGCAATACGCATGCTGCTAACAATAGAGGCTAGGCTTAGGACATGACGACCATTGCATCTGGCCACGGAATCGCAACAATCTCCAACGGAACTACTTTGGATGTTTGGTTCCCATCTCCATCCCTGTCCGCACTATCTGGTTCGGCTCCTGCAGAATTAACTGCACTAGCTGGTGCTGATGCAGCGCGCGCGGTTACTCGTGAAGTGATTAGTGTTGAGATCGATATATCAAAAGCACCTGCAAATGCAGCAGATGCATATCTTCGTTTACATTTACTGTCACACCGACTTGTAAAGCCACATGGAGTTGCACTTGATGGGATCTTTGGATTACTGAGTAACGTTGTGTGGACATCGATTGGCCCATGCGCTGTCGATGGTTTTGAAATTACTCGTGCCCGCTTAAAGGCAGCACATGGACATGTCAGCGTTTATGGCGTTGATAAGTTCCCTCGAATGGTTGATTACGTAGTTCCTAGTGGAGTCCGAATTGCAGATGCAGACCGTGTTCGCTTAGGAGCACACCTCGCCGCCGGAACAACTGTCATGCACGAAGGTTTTGTAAACTTCAACGCTGGAACTTTGGGAACCTCGATGGTTGAAGGACGAATCTCCGCTGGTGTTGTAGTTGGCGATGGCACTGATGTCGGTGGCGGTGCATCGATTATGGGAACACTTAGCGGTGGCGGTAAAGAAGTTATTTCCATTGGTGAAAAGTGTTTGCTTGGCGCAAACTCAGGTCTTGGCATCTCACTGGGTGATAACTGCGTAATTGAAGCAGGTACTTATATAACTTCAGCTGCGAAGGTAAGACTTCCTGATGGTGAGATTGTTAAAGCTGGAACTCTTTCAGGTGCAAGCAATCTTTTGTTCCGACGTAACTCTCTAGATGGTTGCTTAGAGGTTGTATTACGGACTGGGACTTGGGGTGGGCTCAACAGCATTTTGCATGCCAACTAAATCAAAGTAGGCAGATGGAATTTTAGTTCGGCTTCTAAATGTTTCACCA
>CANLAC010000092.1 GCA_947488645.1 Actinomycetota bacterium
CAGTCATTTCAGTTGATGCTCAAAAGGTTGTTAAAACAATCAAAATCGGTCGTTATCCACGAGGCATTGCAATCTCTAACGACTCAAAGCTGGCATATGTGGCTGAGATGGGTGGCAACAGGATTCATGTCATTAACTTAGAAGATTTCACAGTTTCCTACATCCCAATAGGAAGTAATCCCCGTGCAATAGTTTTATCACCTGACAAAACAAAGATGTATGTCACCATGAATCTTTCCGGAAAAGTTGCTTCATGGGACTTGGTGGCAAACAAAGCCGGTAAGTCCGTTAAAACTGGTGAGGCAGCACGAAGTCTTGCTATCTCATCAGATGGCTCAACAATGTTTGTTGTTAACTTTAAAAGCAACACCATGTCCAAGGTTCGAACTAGTGATATGAAAGTATTGGAAACCATCAAGGCGTGTAATGAACCAATCGGAGTTACATATGACAATCCAACAGGTAATACCTGGGTTGCATGTTACAAAGGACAGATAAAGATTTACTCCAACAGCTAAGGTGCCGGGGAAATCTCGGCTGGAATATTTGGTGCGGCAATACGTCCAAGAACTCGATCAATTGCAGCCCGTGCTTTGTTAAGAGCTGCATTTCCTTTTGCTATGTCATCTGCAAGAGTTACAAAAACATACTCCCGATCAGTTGATTGAACATAACCTGCAAGTGTTGCCGTGCCGTTTAGTGTGCCGGTCTTTGCGCGCACCAAGCCCACAGCAGATGGAGCAGTTGTCGTAAACCTGTCCTGCAATGTTCCAGAGACTCCGCCTACAGGAAGAGATTGATACAAAAGTGCATACTTTTCATCTTTACGAATCTTGTACAGAAGTTCGCCCATGAGCTTTGCAGTGATCTTGTTTTTCTTAGACAAGCCACTTGCATCTGCAACAACAAGCTTGCTGTCATCAATTTCTAGTTGAGTCAATAGTGTGCGGAATATTGTCTCGATGCCCTTGATATTAGGAGAATAACCAGCAGCTCGTGCAGCCAATCCAGCTAGTCGATCAGCTAATGAGTTATCGCTCCACAGCATCATAAAATCAAGAATTTCTCTGACTGTTGGCGAGTTCTCTGAGACGACGAGATCACCTTGGGCTAAAAAGGCTTCATCATCGGTAACTTGTTTAAAAACTGGCTTAAATCCACGCTTTGCCCAAAAAGCTTTTAGGTTGGCAACATCTTTCGAGTAGAGATTGCTGTAAATGACTTTGTAGTTTTTTAAGGAGCCGCCATTAGCTTTTTTTATTGCCGATAAAGTATTGAAACCCATGTACGGCAAGGAAGCTCGGTTCATTTTGCGAGCAACATTGTGATCCAGGCTGATCCAGGGATCAAGTGATCCTCGAATAACAACGATCTTTTCCTCGGGTGCAATATTTATAGTTGTGTTAAAAACTGACTGCGGATCTAAATACTCAAGAGTTACAGCGCCAGCTAAAACCTTCATGACAGATGCTGGCTTGCGTTGCGAATAAATATTCTTTTCATAAATGATCTGACCTGTTGTGCCGTCAATAACGATCATTGCTGGATTAGACAACATCGGAACTTTAAGAAGTTCATCAAATGCTGCAGGGATTGAGTCAGGGCCTAAAGCAGCACCAGCCGGTGCAATCGAAAGAATCAGCGCAAGGCAGACCGCAAATATTCTTCGGAGCGCAACCATGTTGAAGGTGGACATCTATTCAGTTTAGAGTGCACGCATGTCTTCTCCAACCACCCCCGCCAGTATTGGCCCAGGGGAATTTTTTCCCGTTGTCGGAGTCGGACCTCATGAAAAACCTTGGCCAGAAGGTGATCACTACGATCCTGAATTATTACTGAATGGTGATCGTCGTAATGTTTTAGATCATTACCGATACTGGAGCGTTGAAGCGATTGTTGCCGATTTAAACACTAAGCGCCACAAACTTCAGATCGCGATTGAGAATTGGCAGCATGATTTGAATATTGGATCAGTAGTTCGTACAGCTAATGCCTTTAACGTTTCTGCAGTTCATATCATTGGAAAGCGTGACTGGAACAAGCGTGGGGCAATGGTGACAGATAGGTATCTAACAGTCATGCATCATCCAACAGTTGAAGATTTTGCCGAATACTGCAAAGAGCAAAACTTGCCGATTATTGGAATTGATAATGTGCCAGGATCAAAGCAGCTAGAACCGGCAGTTCTGCCTGAGAGTTGTGTTCTTCTCTTTGGTCAAGAGGGTGCCGGTATGTCAGTTGAAGGGATTGCAGTCTGCGAAGTTTTGTATGAGATCAATCAATATGGTTCAACTAGGTCAATGAACGCATCAGCAGCTGGTGCAATTGCGATGTATCACTGGGCGCTGCAGCATTTACCGCGCTAGTTCTAGCAACAATCCATCCACAGCACGTTCAACCATGGCCAAAGTTGCTTCATAGGCTTCATCAGATTGATTGTAAGGATCTGGGACTTCTAGCTTGAAGTAATCTGCCGAACTTGGGTCTAAGCCTTTTAACAAAGGATCAAAGTTTCGCAAATAGAAAACCTTGCTTCGATGCTCTTCACTTTCAGCTAAAGAAACAACATTGTGATAATTACTAGAATCCATTACCAAAATCAGATCGTGCACAAAGAAGTCATTAACCTTAAATTGCTTTGCAGTATGCGAATGCTTATATCCGGCAGCTTCCCAAATCTTTTTTGATGATGGGTGTGGACCTTGTCCGATGTGCCACGAGCCAGTACCTGAACTATGAACTTCAATGCGTGGCGCTTTCCAGTCTGCTGTTTTGCCTGCCAGAACAGCTGCAGCCATAGGTGAGCGACAAATATTGCCGAGGCACACCATTGTGATGCTGAGTTGGTCCTGGCCTTTAAGTGAGGAGATCAAGCTCTGGTTCATCTTCCAGCGCTTCCTGAACAGTCTTTAAGCGGCGCTCAATCTCATCTGCTTCTTCACCCCGACCTTGCATGCGCAAGATCTTTGCGATGCGAGACTCAACATCGACAATAAATTCGAAATCTTTTGGCTCATCTTCACTGACTATCGCCAATACATTTTCAAGAGTTGCCAATCCTTCGTCATATTTTTCAAGCAGGATTTGTGCCTTGCCAAATTCGAAGGATGCAAAAGTCTCACGGCGATGGTCATGGCCTGTTTCAAAGACATCAACTGCCTTACGGGCAGTTTCTAGTGCTAACTCACCCTGACCAAGTTCAATTAAGCATGACGCCATTTTTTGATCACAACGGGCAACATGAATTACTTCTTTGTTTCTTTTAAAGAGAGATCTTGCTTCTTTAAATGCCTCGATTGCCTTTTCGTAATTTTTTAATTCGCGTTCAGCGCAACCAATTAAGTGCAAATCATTTGCTGCGCCAATTTCATTACCATCAACTAAATGCTCTTGTGCACACTCATTCATAGTTTCAACAACTTTGTCGTATTGCTTTGATGTGTACCACCACTCACCAAGTGTGCAAGCAAGTTCAAGTGCAATAGGTGATTTATTTTCCCGAAGTAACTCAACTGCTTTACTCATTGCTAATGCTGCTTCATCCATACGCTTTAATTGATTTAGGTTATAGCCAATTGCTGAATATGCCTGTGCTAAACCTTCAGATGGTGCTTCTTCACCAAGTTGTGAATAAATATCGCGTGCAGTTTCAGCTAACGCAAGTGCTTCGTCATATTGACCACGTGCATAAATTCGCGCGCTTAATTCGTAATAGGTGCTGGCACGTTCTTCGCCTTCGACCTCGGGGATTCGATCCCACAACATCTCTTCGCTGATGAGTTCTTCTAAGCCATCATCTTCGCTCATGAGTAAAACCTATACGGATTGGCTTAAGAACGAGTGGGAATATCTATCTGCGCCACAGGCCATTTTGAAGTTTTGACCGTCTTAAGAACCGCTTCGGTGACCTTTTGAATCTGTTTTTGAGCCTGTAAGTCGAAGGTGTGACCCCAAGGGCAACGGTTAGAGATCGCACAGACCCAACCGTTGGTACCCATATTCACTACAGCTGCCCCGCTAGGCGCTGTGTAATAGGTACTCATTGCAACAAAACCTTTTTCAGTTGGACTTATAACTGCTCTGGCAAGAACCTGTACACCTGGTCCCGCAGTTCCCATTGCGGTATCTGCCTCGTATCCATAAATCCCTTTTATCTGAGCATCAATTCCAAGTACTGAAAATGGCCACACATTGTTTGACACTAAATCTTTTCGTATTCCTAAGGCAAAGTATTGCGAACCAAGTAAAAGAGATTCGGATTGTCCAATTTCACGATATGGAGTTCTACCAGAGATGTCACGTCCTTTAATTTCAGTAACTGCATATCCTGTATTGCCACCAAAAACAATGAGATTGACTCCAGATGCAACAGCGTTTTCAAAATGTTGGCGCATACCTCTGGTCCAATATTCGCTGTGTCCGCCTAAAACAATTGAGCGAGTTTGTGCAAAAACTTCTGGGTTTGAATCAACTTCTAAATCAGTGATGTAGTTAATGTCTAGGCCAGCTTTTTCCATCAGGGTTACAAGAGGCTGTTCCATGTATCGAAATTGTCCAGAACCATCACCATCGTATGGTCGATCAAATGAAACTACAGAGGCTGCAGTTTCACGATTGCCATCTGCTCCTTTATATAAAGAATCACCGCCCCATTGGTTAT